>JBCDID010000054.1:0-13925 GCA_038749355.1 Pseudomonadota bacterium
CGATTCCGGCCAGGGTCTGGACCTCGGCGAGCGTGTATGCCGCGCCCGCCTCGGTGGCCTGCGTGAGCGAGAGCGCGCCCTTCTGGACATTGTGCACACCGACGGGTGCTGCCGCGGCAATGGCGTCACGCACGCCTGTTTCGGTCAGCTTTGCGTCATCACCGTCCAGGAGGGTCAGCTTGGCCCCGCCAGTGAAGAATTCGGGCGCGGCGCACTCGTCCTCCTCGATGTGCGAGCCCTTGTGGCAGTAGACCGTGGCCCAGGGCGGGCAAAGACAGGCAAGCGCCAGCGCGTTGGCGGCGGTTCCTGTGGCCACGAAGTAGACGGCGGCTTCGGGAGCCTCGAACACCTCGCGCACCCGGGCTTGGGCGCGCTCAGACACCACATCGTTGCCATAGGGCATGGCGTAGCCTTGTTCGGCCTCGACCAGCGCCGCCATGATTTCGGGTGCCGCCCCGCTGGCGTTGTCAGACGTGAAGATCATGACTGTTCCCCGTGCACCATATCCGCGTCGAGGACATGGTCTTCCAGGTCCTCTTCTGCCACCTCGTATTCTGGGATCAGTGGGGGTGCAACCGCGATGCGCGCCTTGGCGACTGTGGCGCGATTGCCTGAGACCAGGGGGTGCCAGTCGGCGAGCCCACGGCCCTCATAAAGGCGGCGATAGGCGCAGCTGACAGGCATCCAGTCCACGGCATCATCCATGGTCTCAGGCGTGAGGACCACGCAGCCCGGCACCAGTTGGCGCCGCAGCGCATAGTTGCCGCATTGGCAGGTCTGGGCGTCGAACAGGCGGCAGGTGACATTGGTGTAGTGCACCTGCCCTGTGTCCTCGTCTTCCAACTTCAGCAGGCAACAGCGTCCGCAGCCGTCGCAGAGCGCCTCCCACTCCTCGCGCGTCATGTCGTCGAGGGCCACGCGCTCCCAGAACCGCGTCCTCATTGCGGCCCGCGTGGCCAGAGCGACAGCGCAATCCGGCCCAGCCGCGTGTCCGGCGCATAGCGTGCCACGGCGAACGACATGGGCAAGCCGGTCAACGTGATCAGCACGAGCACCTCGGTCGTCTGCACGCCCAGTGCCACGAGCACCGCGACGAACCCGGCCGAGCAGACCATCATGCCCGCATCCATCACGTTCGAGCAGGCAATGAAGGAGGCGCGCCGCTCATCCGGGCTTTCGGCCTGTAGGACGGCGTTAAGCGGTGTCACGTACATGCCCGCGAACGCTGCGAGAATCACGAAATCCGCCAATATCCGCCACCCGGTGAGATCCGCGAAGAATGCTGCGCGGTCCATCAGCGGTGTGCCCTCGGCGGGCGGGACCGGGGTCGCCAGAAACAGTTCCACCGCCATGATCGCCAGTCCCAGTGCGCCGATGGGCGGCAGCTTTACGCCCACTTCGCCGCCGGACAGGGCCTCGGATGCCACGGCGCCTATGGCGACCCCGATGGAGAAGCCCGCGAGCAGCACGGTCAGGACGCCCTCGTCGACGCCGAGCGACTCTTTGGCATAGGCTGGCAGGAGCGACAGGAAGGTCGCACCCAGGAACCAGAACCACGAGATCGCGAGGATCGCCCGGAAGGCGGGTTTGGTCTTGCGGCACATCGCAAAGAGCTTCCAAATTGCGCGCGGAAAGAACCAGTCAACAGGTGGTGGGTCCTTCAGCACCGGGGGTGCGGAGGGCGTATAGAGGCTCGCGATGAACCCGATGACGGCGACCGACACCACGAAGATCGACACGATCAGGACGCCGCCCTCACGCAGTATTAGCTCGTTTCCGATGATGGTGCCGAAGATGATGGCGAGGAAGGTGAAGCCCTGGACCAGCCCATTGCCGCCCATCAGCTCGGAGGATGCCAGGTACTGCGGCAGGACCGAGTACTTGATTGGTGCGAACATGGCCGACTGCGCACCCATCAGGAACAAAACGAAGTACAGGAAGTAGATGTTCTGGGTGTAGTAGCCGACGACAGCGAGGCACATCACCACGATCTCCCACGCCTTTATCAGCCGCATCAGGCCCGCCTTGTCGCGGCGGTCGGCGATCTGGCCTGCGGTCGGTGTGATGACGGCGAATGGCAGGATGAACAGCGCAGAGGCGAAGACGCCGAGGAGAGCGATTGGGATACCGACCTGATCCGCCAGCCGGTAAGTGATCAGTGCGACGAAGGCCTTCTGGTAGACCTGATCGTTGAACGCACCCAGGAACTGCACAAGAAACAACGGCAGGAACCGCCTTGTCTTCAGCAGCGCAAACTGGTTGCTGGCGGGTTCTGCCATGGTCGGTCTCCTTTCGGCGGAACCTATCACGGGGCGCGCCGCATGCCAGTGGTTTTGCAACTCTGGACAGGACGCGGTTCCCGTGCTGCAAGGGGCGCATGGACGATTTGACGACTGAGATGAACGGCTGGATACGCGAGCTCGCGACAGCCGTGGAAACGGCGGACTGGAATGCGGCGGCAGCGCTGTTCGGCGACCCATGTTATTGGCGTGATCTAGTTCTTTTCAGTGGCACCATTGTAACCGTTGAGCGCAATGGAATTGCCCGCGCGCTCGAGGATCGGATGCCGGGTGCCGGTGCGGCCGAGTGGGTGCTTTCTGGCCCGGCCCGTCAGGTTGAAGACTGGGTGGAGGCTGAGTTCACTGTCCGAACCAAACGCGCATCGGGCAGGGGCCACGTTCGGCTGAAAGACGGGAAGGCTTGGACCTTCGTGACCTACCAGACCGAGTTGCATGATCGACCATGGGCTGAAGGCCGAAACCGGCCTACCGGCCACCGCCAGGGCGCGCTGCCGATGCGTGACCATTGGGCGGATGAGCGACGGGCCGAAACGGCACGCCTCGGGCATGAAGATCAGCCCCATGTGTTGGTCATCGGCGGTGGGCAAGCCGGCATGGCTCTTGGTGCGCGGCTAAACGCGCTTGGGCTTTCGAACATCGTGCTGGAGAAGCGTGCGCGGGCAGGGGATAGCTGGCGAGACCGCTACGAGAGCCTCTGCCTGCACGACCCGGTCTGGTACGACCATATGCCCTACATCCCCTTCCCGGCAGGCTGGCCCGTTTTCACGCCCAAGGAGAAGATGGCCGACTGGCTGGAGATGTACGCCCGCGTCATGGACCTGAACTATTGGACGGGAACGCGCGCGGTGTCTGCCGTTCGGGACGGGGACCGCTGGACCGTCACGGTAGCCCGCGCGGGCGCGGAACTTGTGCTGCGCCCCCGCGAGCTGGTCTTTGCCACGGGCATGTCCGGTTATCCGAGGGTGCCGGAGATTGCCGGGGCGGATAGTTTCGAGGGTCGGCAGATCCACTCGACAGAGTATCGCTCGGGCAAGGACCACAAGGGCGCGCGGGCGGTGGTGATCGGAGCGAATACCTCTGCGCACGATATTTGCCATGACCTTTGGGAGGAGGGCGTGCCGGTGACGATGATCCAGCGTTCCTCGACCCTGATTGCACGGTCCGCGAACGTGGTTGGGAACCTGTTGGCGCCGCTCTATTCCGAGGAGGCGCTGGCCGCTGGCATCTCCACCGAGCAGGCGGACTTCCTCGCGACGACATGGCCCTGGGCGGTGATGACTGATCGCGTCAAACCGCTCGCTGCGAAGATGCAGGCGCAGGACGCCGATCTGCATGACCGGCTGCGGGCCGCAGGCTTCCAGTTGGACAATGGCTGGGATGGCAGTGGTATCCCGCTGAAGAGCGCGCGGCAGGGTGGCGGCTTCTACATTGATGTTGGCGCTTCAGACCTCATCGCGGATGGCAAGATCGGTCTCGCGTCAGGCCAGCCCATCGACCGGATCGATCCGGATGCCGTGGTCATGGAGGACGGGACACGACTGCCGTGTGACCTCATCGTCTATGCGACCGGCTTCGGGTCCATGAACCAGTTCGTACGGGACATCTGCGGGGCTGATGTGGCGGAACAGGTAGGCCAGGTCTGGGGTCTCGGGTCGGACACGCCCAAGGATCCGGGGCCGTGGGAAGGCGAGTTGCGAAACATGTGGAAGCCTACCGCAGTGGATGGGCTCTGGTTCCACGGTGGCAATCTCGCGCAATCGCGGCACTATTCCGCGTTACTGGCGATGCAACTGGCAGCGCGGGCGAGTATTTAAGGGCAGTTCATCTCCGCCAATGCGCGCTCGACCCCGGCCGTCTTCAGCGAAATGATCGTGCGGGTCAGCGGTTCGGTGATCGCCAGCAAACCGTCACGGATCTTATCCTTCATCGGCCCGACGATAGGTTCAGGCAGCGGTCCGGTGTAGCGCGTGCCATCGAAGCTCAGTTTGCCGACGGGGCCACGGAAGAAGTCGGTGCCGGGTTTGCTGAGGCGCAGCGATGGCTGGATCTCGGGACCGGCAAAGTCCTTGGCCAGATCGTCGGGCGCCTGCAATGCGATCATGTGCCCACCGCCCGAGTAGCAGCCAATGGAGACGGTGAAACCGCGCTGGGTCCAGGCCGAGGTCTCGACCAGCGTCGCCTTCGCCACGGAGGAAGGCTGCCGGTTGTCGTCCATATGGATCAGGCTCCATTTCTGAAGTCCGGCCGCTGCCGGCAGAGCCGTCGAAAAAGCCAGTCCAATGGCCAGAATGCCTGCAAGCGTTTTGGTACCAATCCACATGATGCGATCCTCCCTCGGTCAGCGGCATTGTCGCGCGCCGCCCGCACGGGGTCAACGACCAAGCGGGAGAGGGTCAGGTGGCATCCGGTTCGTTATTCGCTCCGCGGCGATACCGGTCGCGGGCGTCCTCGAGCATCTGGCCGGACGCATGTTCCTCGATCAGGTCCATGGTGCGGGTCTCGATCCGCGTCTCGACCTCGGCCAGGAACGCCTCGGGATCCATGCCCGGCAGGATTGGCTCCATGAACTCGATCGCGCCCGTCTTGCCGATGTTCTTGCGCCATTGGCGTTGCGGCCAGATCACGCCAAGGGAGACGGCGACGGGCACGGCCTCCACTTCCATCGCGCCGTAGATATGCGCGGCCCCGCGGCGGTAACGCTCCTTTGCGCCCAGCTTCATGAGCTCGCCTTCGGGATAGATCACCATCGTCCGCTCTTGTTTCTTCATCCGCTTGGCCCCATCGATGGCTTGCTGTGTGCGCCCCTGCGGGCCGCTATCGACCGCGATCAGGACAATCTCAAGCTTGCGCAGGATGCGTCCGAAGAACGGCAGCTTTGTCAGCTCGGCCATGGCGACGGCGCTGATATCCCACAACAGGACCGCGAGCATCACGATATCCAGTTCGGACTGGTGCTTGGCGACGATGACCTGGGGGCGGTCGAGTTTCAGATGCTCCCGGCCGCGAACTTCGACCTTCCCGCCGAGGATCACCCGGAGGAGCACGAGGTTCGCTTTCCCCCAGAACCTCAACACGTACCAGATGGCGTTGCGCGACGCGAAGAAGGACATCACCCAGATCGTCATCGCGATCAGGAACGTGAATCCGTAGAACAATACGTTGAAGACAGTCGACCTGATCATGCGGGCTAGCTAGTCGGGGATTGTGGCGGAGGCAAGGGCAGCCCGCGCGTCATCACTGTCCCGATCCATCTGTGCGATCAGGGTCGGGGCATCGACAAAGGCGACCTCGTCGCGGAGATGGGAAACGAGGCTGACGGAGATCTCGGCGCCATAGAGATCGCCGGAAAAGTCGAACAGGTGAACTTCGAAGTTCGGTGCATTGACCCCGAAGGTCGGGCGTTCGCCCAGCGAGGCCACGCCGGCGTGGCGGCCCTGATGCGGCCCATCCAGCACATCAACCCAGGTAGCATAGATGCCGTAGCGCGGGATCAACTGTTCGCCAAATTCGAGGTTGGCGGTGGGGTAGCCGAGTTCGCGGCCCCGCTGGTCGCCCGTGATCACCCTGCCCGAGACCGTGTGCCAACGGCCAAGTTGCCGGGCCGCGTCCTCGCAGCGACCCTCTACGATCAGGGCACGCAGAGCGGTGGAGGCGAACTCGCCGGTTTCGTCCCCGATCAGTTCCTCGACTGTGACGCCAAAGCCCAGTTCAGCACCCATGCGGCGCAGCAAAACCACGTCGCCCACGCGCTTCTTGCCGAACCGGAAATCCGCGCCAACGACCACATGGGACAGCCCGAGCGCATCGTGCAGCACGTCTCGGACGAAGGCCTCGGCTTCCATCCCCGCCATGGCTGAATTGAAGGGCAGGTTGACCAGAACATCGACCGCGCGGCGTTGCAGCACGCGCGCCTTTTCGTCAGGCAGGGTCAGGCGGAAGGGCGGGGCATCGGGCTGGAAGAACCGGCGGGGGTGTGGCTCGAAGGTGACGACGGCCACAGGGCCGTTGGCGCGCACAGCCGCATCCTCGATGAGCTTCTGGTGACCGCGATGCACGCCGTCGAAGTTACCGATCGCCGCGGAGGCACCGCGTACGTCATCCGGCAGTCGCTCGAGCCCGTGGAAGATCCGCATTGCCAGCCGGCACACCCCAGTTCGGGCGCGCCCAGGCGGCCCGTATCAGTCGAATTTCTTGGAGGGCGCCAGAACCTTGGCCGTCCCCTTCAGCACGACCGTATCGCCCACACGGCACGCGCAATCAAGGGTCACGCGGCGCTTGGAATAGTCGATATCGGCCACCGTGACCTCGGCGCGGACATTGTCGCCGGGACGCACGGGTGCCAGGAACTTCAGCTCCTGGCCAAGGTAGATTGTGCCATGGCCGGGAAGCTGCTCGCCGATGACAGCGGAGATCAGCGCGGCAGTCAGCATCCCGTGCGCGATGCGCCCGCCAAAGATGGTCTGCTGCGCATAGTCCTCGTCGAGGTGGACCGGGTTGTGATCCGTCGAGATTTCGGCAAACGCGCGAATATCGTAGTCCTGGATGACCTTCTCCACATGCCGGGACATGCCGATTTCCAGATCCTCGATACAGATCGTGCCGCGTTCCACACCCATATTGTCCAGCATCGCCTAATCCCCTTGCTGCGCTGCACCATAGGTAGCTGATGCAAATCACTTACGCAATAATATTGCGCAATAAAATTACTTCAAGGTTTGTGGTTCGAGAGAGTCTGGCACTATCGCAGGCGCCCGATGGCGTAGCGCGGAGTAAGGTCCTTCTCAGCCAGGAACGCGTCGAGCGGAGCTTGTTCCGGGTTCTCCACATCGGTGCCGAAATCCGTCGCCGACAGCCCCCCGGTCACGAAGATGGTATCCAGCCCCGCGCTGATGCCCCCGGGCACGTCCGTCAGGATCCCGTCGCCGATGGCGAGGATGCGCGAATGCGGGGTCTCACCACCCATCATTTCCGCCAACACCTCATGACAGCGGTTGTAGACAGGCGCGTGCGGCTTGCCGAACCAGAGCACGTCGCCGCCTTCTTCTGCGTGAATTTGCGCGAGAGCGCCCGCGCACCAGAGCCGCGCCTCGCCACGATCCACGATGATGTCGGGATTGGCGCAGAGCACGGTCAGCCCGCGCGCCCGCCACTCGGCGATCTCCGGGCGATAGGTGTCGGGCGTCTCGACACTGTCGTCACGCAGGCCGGTCAGGAGAATGGCTGTCGCCTCGTCCAATGGCGCAGGCTCCAGTCCTATATCTGCCAGCATCGGACGATCGCGATCCGGCCCGACATAGTGGAACCGGTCACCGTGCCGTCCGGATTGCAGTGCTGCCTGGCACGCCCCGCCAGATGAGACGATAGCGTCATAGCTGTCCTCGGGAGCGCCCATGCGATCTAGCAACTGCTTGACGTACTTGCCCGGGCGCGGCGCATTGGTGAGCAGTATCACGCGCCCCCCTTCGGCCCGGAAGCGCTGGCAGGCGGCGACGGCAGCCGGATAGGGCGTGATCCCGTTGTGGTAGCAGCCCCAGAGATCGCAGAACACCGCATCATAGTCCGCCGAGATGTCGGCGAGGCTCTGGATGATCTGGACGGTCATGGCGTTCTCCGGCTCTGCTCGGCGGGGGCTTAGCGGGGACGGCACAGGGGCGTCAATGGCGTCATCGCCAGAGCGTGCGGATCTTGAGGAAGCCGCGATAGGCGATCTCCCCGAGGGTGCGGCCAAGCTTGTGATCGGTCAGCCGCCCGAGCACACGCAAAGGTCCCAGCGCCCGCCAGAGCGCGATGAACCCGGGTCCGCCAGAGACCACCTCGCCGTCCCGGCGCTTGATGGTGAAACGGCGCATCAGATCGTCGATGGTCATGCCCGGGGGCAGGCCTTCGGGCACTGTCACTGCCTCCGAGATGTCCAGCCAGAGAACGTCATCGCCACCACGCATGTTCCGGTACCAGCCAATCTCTCGGCTGCAGACGGGGCAGCCGCCATCATAAAAGACTTGGGTGGCGGCGCGAGGATCAGCGGTGGTATCGGTTTTGATCATTCCGAAGACATGGTGCGGAAGTTGCCGTCGGGGAGTGCGACTTGATGCCCGATCAGGGACGGCTTTGTACGGGGCCGCGCAGGATCGTCAGTGGTTGCGCACGACCACGTTCAGGTGGTTCGCCTCGTCCCGGCGTACATAGCTGACAGCGCTGGCGAGTCCCTTGATAATGGTGATCCCGTGACCTCCGATCTCGGGCACCTGATCATGGCGGTATTCGAGCGGATTGAAGTGCTGGCCGGGGTCGGAGATGGTCAGCGACGCGCCATCGCTCACCGGATCGACTTCCAGCGTGAAAACCGCGGTCTCGTCGAGTGTCGGGTCATGCCGGAGCATGTTGGCGCAGACCTCGTCAAGAATGACGGAGAACCGGTTCGAGATGGTCTCACCCAGACCAAACTGGCGCAGACAGGCAGACAGGAACCCGGACGCCGCTGCCAATCCGGTAGTAGATACCGGGAAACTCCGCTGCATACTCACTCCCTCGCCAGCCACGAATGGATGTACTTCTGCCGTGGGCTGGCCATAATTACGCATCATGATTCTTCCTGTTCGACTGCGGGAAGTCAATCGGAGGTACTTATATGCGCGGCTTTTGGGCGATTTTTGGGGCGGCTCTTGTTTGGTTCGGTGTGGTATCGGGTGCCTGGGCTGCGGAACGCATCGGGCAGGTGAAGGTCGCCTCGGGCGATGTAAAGATTGAGCGTGCCGGCCAGGTGGTGCCCGTCGAGGCTGGAACGGAGCTCTTCGAGCAGGATGTCGTCGTCACCGGGGCCAACAGTGCCGTGGGCATGACGTTCACGGACAATTCGCGCATGAGCCTCGGGCCCGACTCGTCGCTGACGCTTGAGCTCTACTCGTATCAGCAGGGCGGCAAGCAGGATGGATTCAACGCACGGCTAAAGGCGGGTAGCCTGACGGCGGCTTCCGGAAATATCGCCAAATCGCGCCCGTTGGCAATGAAGGTTCTGATGCCAACGACGGTGCTGGGCGTGAAGGGTACCGAGTTCGCCGTGCGTGTCAGCGGGGACGGGTGAGCTGGGAGCTGTGAACATAAGGACTATTGGCATTCTAATCGGGCTGGCGCTTCTGAGCGCCTGCGCCCGCGGGCCGTTAAGCGCACCCGGGGATCTGACCGGTTCTAAGTGGGACGTCGGTTCGCTTTCGGCTCTGCCTGTGAACGAAGATCCGTATCTCGGAGGCCTGCAGGAGGGATACACAGCGCTGGCCGTCAAGGAGCGCGGGCTCTTCGATTGGGTCGACGCGGCGGAATATGCAGCGCGCGCCCGAGCCGCGTCGGCAGGGCAGGCTCCGGACCCCTTGGAGGCGGCGGCGTTCGGGATTGGCGGCGACGCAGGCATGGCTCTGACCGAGGCGCGGCAGGAGCTGCTGGGCTTCATCGCCAGCGAAGGTGCCATGCTGCGGGCTGGCCGACAGATCGCTGATGCCCAGGTCAAATACGATTGCTGGGTCGAAGAAACTGCGGAAGGCCTGGACGATCCGATAACGGAATGCCGCGATGCTTATGCGCTTCTGATCATCCTGGCGCGGGATCTAGGCGCTCTTCCCGATGACATGGCAGTCGTGCTGCCGGAGAAGGATGGGCAGATCGGGGGTATCGAGATAAGCCAGGGCGACAAGACCGTCGCGTTGGATCGGGCCTTTGCGGCCGCGGGGACAGGCGAGAAGCTGGGCGACGTGCCGGTGACCGAAGGTGAGATCCGTGATGCCTTCGCCGGGGCGCTGGGGGCGCAACCTCCGCCGCCGGTCGAGTTCACGGTGAACTTTGACTTCAACAGCAGCCGGATTGATGGCGACGGGTATCTGGAGATCGCAAAGGCGGCGGAGGAGGCCCTTAGGCGTGCTGCCGCCGAGGTCCTCGTAACCGGCTACGCCGACGCGCCCGGAGACAGCAGTGCGAACCTGGTTTTGTCGCGGTCGCGGGCGGCACGCGTGCGCCGCGAGATCCGCCGCGAACTCGGCGCGCGCATTGCTGACAGCCCGGGGGCCAAGGTCGAAGTTGCGGCATCCGCCAAGGGAGAGCAGGGGCTGATCGTGCAGACCGCCGCACCTGCGCGACCGAACCGTCGAGTGGTTATCCTCGTCCGCTGAGCGGTTTTGGCCCGTTCCGGGCCCATGCGAGACCTCTGCTCAACGGCGTTATCGGGATGGTTGCCACCGACTATTCGCTGCCCCTCGCTTCGCTCGAACGCGAAAATCGATGGACCTTTGTTTCTGTGATCCCGAAACGCCAGGGCTCTCGAGGTATTTTCGGCAAGATGAAGGGACGGGGCGAAGACACGGCCTCAGACGGTTGCCCCGGCATCCTCCAAAACCGCCGCTGCGTCCAGACGGTCGGCCAGTTGCCGCCGGATATCGATCCAGCGGAACTTCACCGAGTTCTCGATGATCTCGCGATCGGCTTCGCGGTAGCTGTCGATCACCGGAGCGGCGGCGACCAGCACGGCCTGACTGCTCTGAAACGTCACGCCGGGATTGGTGGCACTTGACCAATCGAGACCCAACAGCCGTTCCCGGAACGCCGTATCCGCGGGGGCCGCGTCAAAAGAGACCTCCCGCATCGCATGCCGCGCTGCGTGTGAGAACAGATCCTCCGCCATAGACGCGGCCGCTGAGACCGGCACCGCGCCATCTGCCCGGACCAGGCCGACCGCGTGGATGGAAAGATCTTCGAGACAACCGAAAAAGGCCTGCTCCCGCGCTGTGGTCAGCGAGGGCTGGAAGGTGGGGTCCTGGAATATGGCTGCGTATTGCGTCCCCATCCTTGTCTTGAGGTAGCCATAGAGGCTGGTCTGGCCGACAAAGGCCGCGCGCTCGCCGAGAAACTCCGCCAGTTCCGCGACCGTCCGGATCGGCTCGGCTGGCCCCAGCCCCGGCAGCATGTCCTTCAACCCGCGGGAAACCGCGCTCAAGAGCTGTCGCATCGCAACCCCAAGTTTATTGTTTCCATATCCGGGCCTCTTGAGTCAAAGTAGCTCCCGGCGGTACGGGGGACACGCCCCGGTGCCGTGTTCGGACATAAGCCTAGCGTGGAACCAGAAGGGCGCAACATGCCGCAACATTCTCCTGAGGAAAACGCGGCCCATTGGCGGGCCAGCCGCAACCTGACCATTTTCATCCTGCTCATCTGGGCTGTGTTCGCCTTCGTCGTGCACATCTTTGCCGGGTGGTTGAACCAATACAGCTTCTTAGGGTTTCCATTGGGTTACTACATGGCCGTGCAGGGATCGCTTGCGATCTTTGTGATCCTGATCTTCTTCCACAATTGGCGCCAGGACGCGATTGACGAAGAATTCGGGCACGACGACTGAGGGGGCGGGACCATGAAGGGCGACTTTATCGAAAACCTGCCGAAGATCTACGGGCTCTACACCGGCGGGTTCATTGTCTTCATCTTCGCGATGGCGCTGCTGGAGTACTGGGGTGTCTCGGCCGAGACCATCGGTATCCTCTTCGTCATTTTCACGATCTTCATCTACGCGGGCATCGGGATCCTGTCCCGGACCATGCAGGTGGACGCCTATTACGTCGCCGGACGGCAGGTGCCGCCTGTCTTCAATGGAATGGCGACAGCGGCGGACTGGATGTCAGGCGCGTCCTTCGTGGCACTGGCCGGTGGCATCTACTTCGGCGGCCACGGCTATCTGGGCTTCGTTGTTGGCTGGACCGGCGGCTATGTGCTCGTGAATTCGCTGATGGCGCCCTATCTGCGCAAATTCGGCTGTTACACCGTGCCGGACTTCATCGGGACCCGATACGGCGGCAATCTGGCACGTTTCTGCGCAGTGGTGATCCTCGCAGTCGCCTCGTTCACCTATGTGACCGCACAGATCAACGCGACAGGCACTGTGGCGGCCCGTGCGCTGGGTATCCCGTTCGAGGTGGGCGTTTGGTTCGGTCTGGCTGGCATCCTGATGTGCTCGATGCTGGGCGGCATGCGCGCGGTGACGTGGACCCAAGTCGCGCAGTACATCGTGCTGATCATCGCCTATCTCGTGCCGGTGATCTGGATGTCCAATGTGCAGGGCTTTGGGATCATCCCGCATTTCTCCTATGGTGAGGCGGTGCAGAGGATCGCCGAACTGGAGCCCATGCTGGGCGTCGGCACAGCACCGACAGAGAGCTTCCCGGGCCTCAAGGCGCTGGACAAACTGACCAACGAACCGGGTGCTTGGGACAGCATGGAGTCGTGGAAGTTCTTCACCTTAGCGCTTTGCATGATGGCAGGGACCGCGTCTCTGCCGCACATCCTGATGCGCTACTTCACGACACCGTCCGTGCGCGCTGCGCGGAAATCGGTGGCCTGGTCGCTGTTGTTCATCTTCCTGCTCTATTTCACGGCACCGGCTCTGGCGACGCTGACCAAGCTGCAGCTACTGGATCCGGAACTGCCAACGGCGATCATCGGGCAATCCATCGAGGCTGTCATGGCCCTCGACTGGATCCAGAAATGGTCCGAGGTCGGCTTCCTGAAGGTGAGCGACTCGAACGGTGACGGGATCCTCCAGATCAACGAGTTCTTTATGCGCTCGGGGATCGTTGTGCTGGCGACGCCGGAGATCGCGGGGCTTCCGTATGTCATCTCGGGCCTCGTGGCCGCCGGAGGGATGGCCGCGGCCATGTCCACCGCGGACGGGCTGCTGCTGGCGATTGCGAATGCCATCAGCCACGACCTCTACTACAAGATCGTGAACCCTAAGGCCGAAACGCGGGTGCGCCTGCTGGTTGCGCGTGTGCTGTTGATCGTGATCGGTTGTGCCGCGGCGCTTGTGGCGTCGCTCAAGCTCACAGGGATCCTCGGGGCCGTGGCTTGGGCATTCTGCTTCGCCTGTTCGGGGCTGTTCTTCCCACTGGTTCTCGGGGTCTGGTGGAAACGCGCCAACCGCGAGGGTGCCATTGCCGGGATGATCGCGGGCTTCGGGGCGGGGTCGCTATACCTCTGGATGATCGAAGCCGGCGGGATGGAACCTTGGTATGGTCTCGACGATCTGCGCTTCGGCATGATCGGCATGCCGGTGAGCCTGATCGCCATGGTTGTCGTCAGCCTGATGACGGAGGAGCCGGACGCCGAGACCCAGGCTATGGTCGACGAAGTCCGATTGCCATCGGGCCGAGCGATCCTCGATCAGAACCACTAGGCCAACATGACGGCTGGTCTGCCCGTATGGGTGCTGGCGCTCGACTATCTGTTGGGCGCCGTTATGTGGACGCTGGTCGGGCGGGCCGCGCTAAGCCTGTTTTTGCCAGAGGACAGTTCCTGGGGGTTCATGCGGATCATCGTGCGGATGACGAACCCGGTACTCAGGGTCTTCCGCCCGATCACGCCCGGGTTTCTGGTTGCACCGATGGTCCCGCTCTTCGCTGCATGGTTCTTCTACATGACGCGGTTCTATATTCTTCCGCCGCTTCTCGGGTTCGGCGTCATGGGAACGCTTTCTTTCCCGCTTGAGAGCGACATCGCGCAACTTTTGGGCAAGCTGCTGAACTGAGATGTGGACTTCCGCCCTCGCCGCACCGCCCTTCGGGCGTCGCGTCTCGCCCGTCCAAGCCCGCCCCCACC
>JBCDID010000055.1:0-13881 GCA_038749355.1 Pseudomonadota bacterium
CGTCGATCAGGATCTGGTTGACTGGCGAGGCATCCAGACCGCCCCGGCAGATCGCCTCGTATTCTTCGCGGTTATAAGCGACGCCGCCGCCTGTGCCGCCCAATGTAAAGGCGGGGCGGATAATGGCGGGCAGGCCCACATGGTCCAGCGCATCCATGCAGTCGGCCATGGATTCCGCGATCACGGCCTTGGGGTTCTCCAACCCGATCCGATCCATGGCTTCGCGGAAAAGCTTGCGGTCCTCGGCCATCTCGATGGCCTCGCGGCGGGCGCCGATCAGCTCAACGCCGAACTCGTCGAGCACGCCGAGATCCGCGACGGCCAAAGCCGTGTTCAGTCCGGTCTGCCCGCCCATGGTGGGCAGAAGCGCGTCTGGGCGTTCCTTCTCGATGATACGGGCGACGACCTCGGGCGTGATCGGCTCGATGTACGTCGCATCGGCCAACTGCGGATCGGTCATGATCGTCGCCGGGTTCGAGTTGACCAGGATGACGCGATACCCCTCCTCACGCAGGGCCTTGCAGGCCTGGGCACCGGAGTAGTCGAACTCGCAGGCCTGGCCGATCACAATGGGACCGGCCCCGATGATCATGATCGAGGAGATATCGTCGCGTTTGGGCATCTGGATCTGTCGCTCCGGGCACGCGGAAACCGGGCACGAAAGGCACCCCGGTTCACCGGCGTTTCATGAAGTTTGCGCGGTTATAGCGATCCGGCCCGGGAGGGCAAGCGATACCGGCATGGACCGTGCTTGGCAGTCAGGCGGGCGATGGCTAGCCTTGGGCCGCGCAATCCGGGAGGCAGGGATGAGCGATGTGACTGCACCACACACGCCGGGCCGGTGGATCTGGTTCTCCGGCCTGATTGATCGGGAAAGCCCGGTCTTGGAGGGCAACCCGCATCTGGCCCGCGCCCTTCAGCGCCACAAGCAGGAAGGCATGTGGCTGGCGGTGCGTGCGCGCGTACTCGCCATGGTGGCGATTGCGATCATGGTTATGGTCGTCACGCCCTGGCCGCAGGCGATCTACTATCTGGGCATCTCGGTTCTGTTCGTCCTGATCGGGGTCGCGCAGTATCGGGTGGGGCGCATTGGCACATCACGGGCCGAACTGGCACTGCTCTTTTGCGATCTCGTGCTGATGACTATCACGGTGGCGTTGCCCAACCCGCTGGAGACGCGCGAGATCCCGCTTGCGTTCCAGCTCCAGTTCGACGGGCATAAGTTCTTCTTCATCCTGCTGGCCATGGCGACGCTGAGCTATTCCTGGCGCACCATCGTGGCGGTCGGCACATGGACGACCGTGCTCTGGATCCTGACCATCGGCGTGATCTGGTATCTCTCGGAACCGGACCCGGAGATCACGGCCACGCTTGCGGCGATGTACCCGGACGCTGATGTGATTGCCGCCCTCAGCAATCCGACCCTGGTTTCCTACGAACAGCACGTGCAGGAGCTTGTCGCCTTCATGGTGTGCGCGCTGATCCTGGCGGTGTCGATGCGCCGCTTCACGCATCTGGTATTGGGACAGGCCGAGGTCGAACGGGAACGGGCCAACCTTGCGCGGTACTTCTCGCCCAATGTGGTGGACCAGCTTTCCCATAATGACGAGCCGCTTAAGAAGGTATCGACCCAGGACATTGCCGTGATGTTCGTGGACATCGTTGGGTTCACGCAATACTCGGCGGCCCGCGATCCGAGGGAGGTGATCGGGACCCTACGGGAGTTCCACGCGCTGATGGAGGCCGAGATCTTCCGACACTCGGGAACACTGGACAAGTATCTAGGCGATGGGCTGATGGCGACCTTCGGGACACCTGTTGCGGGGCCCGACGATGCCGCCAACGCATTGGCGTGCACGCGGGCGATGCTGGACGCCGTGGATCGTTGGAATGCCGGGCGGGTGCGTGCGGGCGAGCAGGAGATCCGGGCGAGCATCGGCGTGCACTATGGGTCCGCCGTGCTGGGAGATGTGGGTGCAAACCGATTGGAGTTTGCTGTGCTGGGCAACACGGTGAACGTCGCCAGCAGGTTGGAGGCCATGACACGGGCGTTGGGCGTCCGCGCGATTGTGAGTAGTGCGCTGCTGGAACAGGTGGAGACCTCGGGCGAAATGTCCGCGGACCTCAAGGCCGAGGGTCCACAGAGCGTGCGCGGGCTTGATCAGCCGCTGGAGGTCTGGAGCCTAGGTTGACCCAAGCTGGACAACCCTCCGACTTCGCTGCGCTGCAGCGGTCGAATTGACGCGCTGCAGGATGGTTTACGGAAAAAAAGGCTCTAACGTTCAGAATCAGGGTGTTGGAGTAGGGGGCATGAGATGTCTGAGAGTATATGTGTGCACACTCGATCCCGTGCGGCTCGCGCGGAGAGGCTGGCGGAACTTCGGGTGCGGGTGGGCACGGCCTTCTTTCCCGTGACGAAGATGTCCGACAACGGGTTCGTTATCACGGCTGACGGGCGCCCTCCCCTGCGCGGTTTTGCCGACATCCTGATGGGGAACGAACTTGTGCGCCATGGACTGGTAACCTGCGCCTGGCACGAGGGCGACCAGGTGGGCTACGAGTTCAAACACGCGACGTTCGCGGCACCGATCGCCCCGGATTACGCGCCAGCCAGTATCTGAATTCTCTCCGCTCGCGCGGACCCGGGGGTGCATCATGGATGCACCCTACGCAGAACGTTGCGGCTGCGGCCGCGTAGGGTGCATCCAAAGTCGTGCTCGTCACGACGTGATGCACCGGGTCGGCGTCAGCCGAAATGATCAATGTGGTGTGTTGCAAGTTCCCGCAGATCATCCGCATATGACCGCATGACCATCAGCGTATAGGCCGGGGTCCCACCCTGGTCCTGACGCAGGACCTTCAGGATCATGTGGTGCATGTGGGTGCTGGCGAAACTCAGATGGGGGAACGCGCTGTCACGCAGATCCAGCGAGACCATCCGCTTGCAGATCTCGGCCGCGTTCGCGCCCATCAGCACCACGCCTGCCTGATCATGGGACATATCGAGCCAGGCGCCGTCCTCCGGCCCCGGCTGCAACGGACAAGCGGCCCCATCCTCACCAAGGATCCACCATTTCAGGGGCTCGGTCCGGATCAGCAGACGACCATCCGAGGTGACCGCGGCCTCTCCCGGCCCGGGCGCGTCGCACCCGCAGGCCTCTGCCAGCGCCGCCTCGACAGCGCCAAAGGTCTCGGGCCACGCCGCGACCTGCCACAGGCTGCCGCGCGGTGCTGCCTCGACCAAGACGCCCTCGGCAGCGCCTGCCACCTCCACGGCAAAGGGTGACGCGCGCTCAACCATGCATCCGCTCCCCCTTCGGGTCGTACATATGCGGCGAGACCACGCGCACCTTGGTATTCTGATCATCGATCGGATTGCGCGCCATGATCTCCTTGCCCTCCCACTCCGCGAGGCCACCAGTCACGAAGCCAAGCCCGATCCAGGCGCCCATCTCCGGACTGTCCGCAATGGAGGACACATGCCCCAGCCCCGGCCCCGTGCTCTCGCCCATGGGGAAGAGAATGGCGCCAGCTTTGAACCGCGCGCCCTCTACCACGGGCACAAGGCCCACCAGCGTCGGGCGGTCCGCGCGCGCAAGCTCCTCGCGGCCCAACAGCACCTTGCCGATGTAGTCTTTATTCTTGGAAGCCATGCCGCCGAGCCCCACATCCGCTGGCGTCGTGCGCCCGTCCAGTTCGCGGCCTGTGACGTGGCCCTTCTCGACCCGCATGCAGTCCATTGCCTCGAGCCCGTAGGGGACCCCACCCGCATCGCGGATTTTGGCAAGCAATGCCCTGTACATGGTGGGGCAGTAGTCGGCGGGGGCCATGACCTCCCAGGCCTGCTCGCCCGAGAACGAGAGCCGCCCGACCATCACCGGCACCTCGCCCGTGCACGTGGTCATATGCCCCTCGCGCACGCCCATGAACGGGAACGCGCTGTCGGAGAAATCGATATCGGTGATCGCGTCCAGCACCGCCCGCGCCTTTGGCCCCGCCACGGCAACCCCGCCCCAGTGATCCGACACCGACGTGATATGCACCCGCATCTCCGGCCAGCGCGTCTGCAACAGGTTCGCCAGATGCAGCATCACCGGCCCCGCATTGGCGGTGGTGGTGGTCATGAAGTAGTCGGTCTCGGTGAGCCGCCACGTGGTGCCGTCATCGAACACCACCCCGTCATCGCGGAGCATCAGCCCATAACGCGCCTTGCCGATGGCGAGCTTGGCAAAGGGGTTCGAGTAGACCCGGTTCAGGAACTCGGTCGCATCCGGGCCCTGCACCATGATCTTGCCGAGCGACGAGACGTCGACCATGCCGACGCCCGAGCGCACGGCCTTGACCTCGCGCATGGCAGCCTCTGCCAGTCCCTCGCCGCCCTCAGGGTAGTACCAGGGCCGCCGCCAGAAGCCCGCATCGGTGAACTTGCCGCCGATGGCCTCGTGCTCTGCGCGCATGGGCGTGTGCCTCGTGGGCCGCCAATGGGTCCCGCGCTCGTCGGACGCCACGGCCCCGATCGAGATCGGCGTATAGGGCGGGCGGAACACGGTGGTCCCGGTCTCGGGGATCGTGGCTCCCTGCGCCTCTGCCATCAGCGCGAGCCCGATAATATTGCCCATCTTGCCTTGATCGGTCGCCATGCCGAGTGTGGTGTACCGCTTAAGGTGCTCGACCGAAACAAAACCCTCTTGATGGGCCAGCCGCACGTCGTGGGTCGTCACGTCATGCTGCGGGTCGATGAAGGACTTGAGCTTTCGGTGGCGCTCCTTGACCTCCCAGAGGGGGGCGAGCGGTTGTTGCCAATCGGTGGTGGTCTCCGTCAACGGACCGGGACGCTTGCCGTTCATGGCGTTCGCGGCATCTTCGCCTGCCTTGTGGCCCGCCTCGACGCAGGCATCGGTCGAGAACTGCCCCGCCGCCGCGCCCACCAATGTGACAGGCTCCAATCCTGTATCCGCGACCACGAACGCGGAAAGATCCTCGCGCCAGGTCGGCCTGATGCCCTTGTGCGAGATCAGGTGCATGACCGGGGTCCAGCCGCCCGAGACCGCGACCACATCGCAGTTAAGCGACCCCTTGCGCAGGGCGCGGTCGCCGGCCCATTGCCCGATGTCCAGCGACTTCACCCCACGCAGGCCCTGGGCTTCGACCGCGACCCGGTCGGTTCGGATCTCGACACCGGCGGATCGTGCCGCGGCTGCGGCCGCCTCGGGCAGATCGGCGCGCATGTCCAGAACGACGGTTTCGATCCCTGCCTTGGCCAACCGCGTGGCAGCACCATAGGCCGAGTCGTTGTTGGTCGAGACCACGATCCGCGCTCCCGGGGCAACGGCATAGCGGTGCGCATAGGCCGCCGACGACGACGCCAGCATCACGCCCGGCTTGTCGTTGTTTCCGAAGGCGAAGGGCCGTTCGACGGCGCCGGTGGCCAGGATGATGCGCTGGGCCCGCACGATCCGCATACGCTCGCGCGGCAGGTGACCCTTTGCGCCCTTCGGCAGATGGTCGGTCACGCGCTCCAGCAGGCCCACCACGCCGTGGTCATATAGGCCGAACGCTGTCGTGCGGGGCCAGAGACGGACTTTACCGGCGAGCCCCGTGAGTTTTCCCGACAGCCAGTCCTCGGCGGGGTCACCATCGACGCCGGCGGTGAGGCCTGTGAGGATAGAGCCACCAAGCTCGAAATCCTGCTCGGCAACGACGACATCTAGACCCTTAGCCGCCGCTGCCTCGGCCGCTGCCAACCCGGCTGGACCAGACCCCACCACCAGCACGTCGCAATGGTCATGCACGCACTCATAGTGGTCCGGGTCCGGCAGATGGGACGCGCGCCCCATCCCGGCAGCGCGGCGGATCAGCTTCTCGAACTGCATCCATTCCCAAGTGCCCTTGCCGGTCAGTCCGAAGAAGGTCTTGTAATAGAAGCCCGCGCCGAAGAAGCGGCCCGCAAGGTTGTTCACCTCGCCGAGATCCCAGCGGACGGAGGGAAAGGCGTTCTGGCCGAAGACCTCGAGCCCCTCGGCGATCTCGGTCGTCGTCGCCTTCACGTTGGTCACCCGCCGCGCACCGGACCAGAGCGAGACGATGGCCCCGGATTCCTCCACGCCCGCTGACATGATCCCTCGCGGGCGGTGGTATTTGAAGGAACGCCCGATTATCCGCTCGCCATGCGCCATCAGCGCCGAAGCCACGGTGTCGCCCGCGCACCCCACATGGCGCGTGCCGTCCCAGGTGAAGTTCACGTTCTGCGTGCGATCAATCCGCCCGCCGGTCGGCAATCGAAACCCGGTCATCCGCCCACGACCTTCTTCATGCCCGGATGGGCGAGTTCGACCGAGTGGATTTCGTGGGTTATCGTGTCGCGTACGACCCTGAGAAACGCGCCGCAACCATAGGTGTGGCGCCAGTACTCCACATGCACACCGCGCGGGTTGTCGCGAAGATAGACCGCCTCGTACCATTCCTGCTCAGAGGCATCGAGCGCGGGGTAGATGATCGAGGCATCCCCCTCGTAGGTGAATTCCGTCTGGTCACGGTAGCCGCAGAACGGACAGTATATGCGGATCATTCAGGCTCCTCCTCGCCCAGCACCGTCGTCCGCGGCGGGCTGAACGCATCAAGCAGGCGGCAATCTTCCAGAGTCTCGCCGGAATGGGGCACATTGGGCGGGATGATCAGCATATCGCCTGCGCCAAGCTCATGGGCCTGCTGCGCTCCCTTCTCGCCGACGGTCAGGCGGATGCGTCCTTCCAGGACCAGCACCAGCTGCTCATTGTGGTGGGCGTGGGTCGGGAAGCGGTTGCCCTTGGGCGTCTTCGCCTCTTGCAGCATGACGTTTTCGCCACCCAGACGGCGGAGTGAGCAGCCCGGCGTGTCCACGAGGTTCGGCAGATCGGCGAGACGGGTCTGGCGGAGGCCGGTCATGACGCGCGCCCCTTGCGGCTCATGCAATAGGCGAAGGCGCCATAGCCCATCTTTTCCCAGAACGCTTTGGGTTGGGGCAAAGTCGTGGAGGCAAAAAGACGCGAAGGCCGCCCCGGGAAGGCATGCGCTTCCAGCGCCTCGAACGCAGCACGGCCCTTGCCCTTTCCGCGCTCGGCGTTCTCAAGCGCGAAGTGGCGGATCAGCATGTAGTCGCCCAGATCCTGCAGCGACGCGAACGCCACCGGCGGGTCGCCAAGCACATAACAGTCGCAGATCTCCATGACCTCGGCAGTGCGGTCAGTGATCTGCGCATCGTCATACGTGTCGCCATGCGCGTCCCAAAGCTGTCCCATCATGCGGGTCGCGAACGGCAGATCCTCGGGCGTGGCAGAGCGGACGGCCATCATGGCGCAAGCTCCATGTTAATCGAGGTCTGGCGGAACCCAAGCGCCTGCCAGAAAGCGATGCCGCCCGGATTGGTGTCCATGACCGAGAGGGTGACCGGGCGCCCGGGGGCGAAGAACTCGGTGCGCAGGCGCAGGAACGCCGTGCGGCCAAGCCCGCCCCGCCGGTGCTCGGGAGAGACAAAGAAGTGGTTCAGGAAGGTGCTCTTCGGCGTGGCCAGGAACATGGCATACCCAGCAAGCGCATCGGCCAACCGGAAGAGCACCGCCCGGAAGCCTGCAGCCATGTGTTCGGCCAGATCTTCAGCCACTGAGTCTGGTGCCTGCGGGCCACCGCCCTCCTCGGCGATCAGTGCCTCGGTCATCGCGGCCATGGCAGGCACGTCCTCAGGGCCCGCCTCGACCAGTTCGAGGTGCTCCAGGCGCTTCAATGGTGCATCGACACGGGGCCGCCCCCCTGAATCCTAAGTTCACGCATCGCGTTTTCCCCGACCGAAGAGCCTAGAAAGAACACCACCCCTTGCTGGCTGGTCAGGGGGCGCCGCGTGTGACTCCGCCGCCAACTTCGCACTCACCTCTGCCACCCTGCCTTCTTCATCGAAGGACACGGAGAAGGACGTCTCCCCACGCGTGGCCACCAATTTGTCGCCAGCGGATTCGAGATCAAACCGCTCGGCCCTAAAGAAGCCTTCTACAACGGCCCGCGATGGCAGGCCGAAACCTGTGCACTCCGAGATCAGCCGCGGAATGCGGGCAACGTCTGTCGGACCGGTCAGCGCCTCGAGTGGTTCGATGATGAAGTAGGCCGCGCCGCCCTCATAGGGACCCCGATAAAAGGCGCCTTGACCCAGATGTCCGACCGCCAGCATTGCCATCAAGGCACAGTCGGTTTCATCCGCCTCGAATTCGGCCTCGGTGAGTTGCACGATCTGATGTTCTTCGCCCAAAGCCCGGAGGCCATTGGCGGCGGCCAGCACAGGCTCCGGCAGATGTGCCATACCTTGATTTGCCCACGCCCAGAGCCAAGTCCCTGCCCCCTCGCCGTAAGACCCAAGTAAGCCAATCCGGAAAACCTGACCATTGCTGAATGACAAGGTGCCCTCTTGCAGGTCACACTCCCATCCCTCACCTCCAATCTGATCCGACAAGCGGTCCTGGCAGGACCAAGCCCGGGCCAGATGCTTCTCCAACAGGTTTTGGTAAGTGTGGACCATCAATGGTGCTTCGGCACGGGGCCGCCTCCACCTTCGTCGATGGTGAATCCGCGCTGGTACCGGTCCAGCGTCAGCCGCCGGTTCGCCTCATGCGGCTCGCCCGTCGCAATCGTGTGGGCGAAACACCAGCCCGAGCCCGGGATCGCCTTGAACCCACCATAGCACCAGCCCGCATTCAGGAAGAGCCCCGGGACCTCGGTCCGGCAGATGAACGGCGAGCCATCCATCGACATGTCCATGATCCCCGCCCATTGGCGCAGGATCTTCACACGACCGGCCATGGGGCAGATGTTCATCGTGTTGCCCATGACGTCCTGGTAGATGGGCAGGTTCCCCTTTTGGGCGTAGGAATTGTAGAAATCCAGGTCCCCGCCGAAGACCAGCCCGCCCTTGTCCGATTGGCTGAGATAGTAGTGGCCGTGGCCGTAGCCGTAGACGATCACGTGGTCGATCAGCGGCTTGATGGGTTCGGAGACGAAGGCCTGGAGCTTGTGGCTCTCGATGGGAAGCTTGCCGAGCCCCGCCTTGGGGGCCAGCGTGGAGGTGGACCCGGCCACGGCCAGCCCGATTTTGGGCGCGCGGATCTCGCCCTTGGACGTCTGGACGCCGACCACCGCACCGTCTTCATGGATGAAGTCCAGCACTTCGCAGTTCTGGATAATGTCGACGCCGCGCTGGTCCGCGCCGCGGGCATAGCCCCAGTTGACTGCATCGTGGCGCGCGGTCCCGGCGCGGGGTTGGACGAACGCGCCCTCGATGGGGAAGCGGGCATCGGGGCCATAGTTGAGATAGGGGATCTCACGCTTCAGCTTGGCCAGATCCCAGTATTCGCCATCGATCCCGTGCGTGCGCATCAGGTTGTAGCGCCTGCGTCCGCCATCAGTATGCGCGGGCGAGAACACCAGGCTCACATGGGCGCGCTGGCTGAACATGACGTTGTAGTTGAGGTCGTGGGAGAGGTTCTCCCAGATCTTCAGGCTATGTTCGTAGAACTCGATATTGCCGGGCATCATGTAGTTGGAGCGCACGATGGTCGTGTTGCGGCCCGAGTTGCCGCCGCCGAGCCAGCCCTTCTCGAGGACGGCCACATTGGTGATGCCGTGGTTCTTGGCGAGGTAGTAGGCGGTGGCCAGCCCATGCCCGCCCGCACCCACGATGATGACGTCGTAACTGGCCTTGGGCTCGGGATCGCGCCAGGCACGCTCCCACCCCTTGTTGCCCGTCAGCCCCTCGACAAAAACCTTGAGCGCACTGTAGCGGCCCATCGCAAGCTCCCCATGGATGATGGGCTAGACGCTATCGGGATTTCGATGGCTCGCAAGCGGTTTTCCGGCGTTTAGGTGACGCAGGGGCGACAGTGACCTACTCGGAGTGAGGAAGAGCTGGTTTCGGAGGGTCAGAGAAGCTCCAGATCCGACACGAAGCTGCGGAGACTACGGGGAAGTTCGTTGTGGCATTCCAATCCAAGCGTCAGCGGGTCCACATCGTATTGCACAAGAACCTGCTCTCCGCGGTCCTTGGAGAACGGATGCATGCCCAGATCCGCTCTGACAACTGTCCCAAGCGTACCGATGAGCCGCCAGTAGTTTTCATTGTCCCTCACAGCCCGGTTTGGCGGCATCGTGCCGTGAAAGGCCGCCAGCCGGACCCTGTCTCCAACCTTAAATCCGGCAGTCACTCTCTCGACCTTCCTGCGCTCCATCGTCCCGCGTCACCAAATCCGCATCTGTCTTCACAGACCGTTAACCACGATCCACCATCACACACTTAAGTGGGCGGCGGCGCTTTGCGCGCGTGGGAAAACGCGCGCAAACTATCTCAAATTGTCGGGAATGCCGAGGGTGCAGTTCCTACGCGGTCGCGGGGCGAAGCTCAGACCGACCTGTCGCAACGCCGCTCGGTGCGCTCTCGGCCACAACCTCGGCAATCATCCTTGCGGTAGCCCCGGAGAGCGTCCATCCCAGATGCCCGTGCCCGGTGTTGTAGAACACGCCCGCGCGCTTGCCCCGCCCGACACGCGGCAGCATCGAAGGCATCATGGGCCGCAGGCCCGCCCAAGGCGTCAGGTGCTCGGTCGAAATGCCGGGGAAGTAGGTCCGCACCCACTCGGTCAGCGGACGAATGCGCTCGGCCTTGATGTCGCGGTTTGAGCCGTTGAACTCGGCCGTCCCCGCCACCCGGAACCGGTCAGCGCCCAGACGAGACGTCACGATCTTGGCCTTGTCGTCCAGCAGACTGACCCACGGCGTGTGCGGCTGGCTGGCCTCGTCCAAATCGACCGTGATCGAGTAGCCCTTCACCGGGTAGATCGGCACATAGTCGCCGAGCTGCGCGGCAAACCCACGGCTGGCAACACCTGCACAAACGACCACACCGTCGTGCAGATGCTCCTCGCCGCTGGCGAGTTGTACGCGGACAGGCTCCCCGGCCTCTATCTTGGTGATCTCAGAATCGTAGCGGAGCTGCGCCCCCTTGCGTGCAAGTGCCGCCGACAGCCCCGACGTGAACTTGTGGATGTCCCCGGTCATGTCGCTTTCGGTGTAGTAGCCACCTGCAAAGTCGCCACTGAGCGTCGGCTCGATCGCCCGGATCTCGTCGGCGTCGACAGCGCGGCGGTCGAGCCCTGCCTGCGCGTAGAGCTTGTTGACCTCGCCTGCCTGCCGGAAGGCCTTTTGGTCCTTGTAGAAGTGCAGGATCCCCCGGCGCTCCAGATCAAAGGGCACGCCCTCCCGGTCCGCCATGTCCAGCAAAGCTTCCCGGGCCAGTAGGGCCAGCCGCGCGGTCTCGACCGTGTTGCGGCGATAGTTCGGGATATTGCCGAGGAACTGCGCGAACCAGGCGTACTTCCGGAGCGTCGGCCACGGGTTCACCAGCAGCGGCGCATCGGCCTTCAGCATCCATTTCAGGCCCTTGAGGACCGTGCCCAACGACGTCCAGACCTCGGCGTTCGAGACGGACAACTGGCCGCCATTGGCAAAGCTCGTCTCCATGGCCGCATAGCGGTGCCGGTCGTAGACGGTGACGTTGAACCCCTGATCCATCAGGGCATGAGCCGTAGTGATGCCGGTGATGCCGGCTCCGATGACAGCGATATCGCGCATGATCTGACCTTCCGTAGGATGCGCGTGCGGCGGGAGCAGACCCGTCACACTGCCTCCTCCGTCGCTGGCCAGAGAGTTTCGCCTGATCCACCACCGCGGTGGAGAGACTTGCACCATGGGCGGGCCGCTACTGCGACCACTCTACGGAGTTCAGATCCGGCACCGGTCCTTTTGCCTGAGAGTTTCCGAGGCGGTTTCCCCTTCGGCGCCGACCACGAGGGCCGGTCTCTCCCGGTGTCAGAATGTGCGGCTTAAATACGCTCGGGCGCCGAGTCGTGCAAGGCAAAGTTGCGCACGGGATCTCAAGCGGCTGTGAGGCGATGCGATGCGAGCTGCTGGTAGAAGGGCTCACATTCGGCGATCATATCCGAGAGGTGCGCAGGCGCCTTTGCGGGTGATCTTGGTGCCGCGAAACCAGTCGATTGCTCAACGGCTCCGTACCAGTGCGCGGCCCAAATCCCGTCGCTTTCACGCCGTCCCGGAGCCCAGGAGAGCATCGCGGCCGCGAACGGCACCTCCAGCGCGGCGCACAGAGCCCTCAACATCCCTTCCGGGTTCTCCAACACATCGCGCGCTTCGACCACGGGCGGGCGGACGCCCATGCGCTCAAAGGCCAGGTCGAACAACTCTGCCTGCCGCCGAAATCCCAGATCCTCCGCGGTCACATGGTCCATCTTGGCGGAGAAGGAGGCGGCGACTTCCTCGGGAGGGCGGATCAGGAACGCATGGCGGACATGTGCCATCCAATCGAGCGGCGCTTCGGGCACCATATGCTGGGTCATGTGCTTCTGGTAGATGACAGGCGCGCCCGCCCGTTGCGCACAGTCCGAGGCAACCTCAGCCCAGTCTTGAGACTGCCCGGCCAGAATCTCGTCATGCATGGGATGGTTCAGGCCGGTGGTGGCGAGATAGGCCGCGTAGAACGGCTCGTCCACCACCGCGCAATCGCCACGCGCCTCCCAGGCACGCATCATGGCCGTGGAGATGTTCCGCGGCCCGGACCACATGGCTATTCTGATTGTCTGCACGCCACCTCCTTATCAGGGGCGTGCTGTTTGACCCTCCACACCCGGGGCGGAGCCGAACGCCACCCGGGGCCCGGTGTCAAGCCATTCGCGGTAGGCTTCCAGTAGGCCCATCCGATAGGCGATCAGATATTCGCCAGTCTCCGAGACCCGCGGGACGGCTGTCGTCTTGTCGTCTTGCACGGATTTCATGCGCGTCCAGCGCGTGTAGCCCTTCCCGAACACCCGCTCCATGTTCATGTCGATCACGGTGTCGCGGAAGGCCACCAGCCGCGCGAGGTAATCCGCCGCTGCGAGGCGCTCATCGAAATGCGGCGAGCGCAGCGACCGCAAGGCCGGCAGACAACTGTCCGCGAGGATGATGACGAACTCCGGATTTTCGGTGCGTGCGCGGAACTTGGCCCGGTTAACATAGTGCTTGCAGGCCTGGGTGTAGAGCGACGTGTCAAAGCGGTCCGCATGCGCTTTGGTCGCGCCCAGCCCAACGGACAGAGACAAACAAATGATGAGCAGTCCGACTAACTTATCCATACCCCCACGGTCTCGGCATCAGGTTAAGTTGTCTTTAATATTACATAAATCTGTCACATGCTCCTAATCGTTCTGCGAATGCGCCCCGACGTCATGTCCAAGAAGTGTCTTCCGGCACATTGTAGACGTCCAATCACGATGCTACATGCGCGCCCATGCCGACAAAGCCCTCCGAGACACAGGCCGAACGCGATGAGGCCTTCCGCGCCAAGATCGCGCGCGAGGATCGCTGGCGACGCAAACTGCGTTCGCCTCGGGATCGGCTGTGGGCCTGGGTCGATATGATCTTCGTCGACCACGCATTCTTCCGCTTCGTCTACCTCAACCGGCACAGGGTGTCAGATGCGGTATGGCGAGCAGCACAGCCCTGGCCGCACCAGATCCGCGCGATGGCACGCCGAGGTGTCAGGACTATCGTGAACCTTCGGGGCGGGCAGAGCTATGGCTCTCTGCCCTTGGAGATCGACGCCTGCGACGCCTCCGGGCTGGCATTCGAGACCTTCGTGTTGCGGTCCCGTTCCCTGCCCACGGTTGATGAACTGCGGGATCTACAGGCGTTCTTCGGGCGTCTCGAGTATCCGCTTTTGTCCTACCATCTCCGAGGGAGTTAGGGTTGGTTAGGGAGAACAAAAACTAAGGTCACACCGAGCTTGCCGGTTGCAGTTGGGGCCCGGGTCACAAA
>JBCDID010000056.1:0-13785 GCA_038749355.1 Pseudomonadota bacterium
CTTCATGATCTACGAGCCCCTGGGCCTGGCCAAGCTGTGGGAGAACATCAAACAGCGTTTGTTCTCGAAGCGCGCGCCCACCGGTCATTCTGCTGCAACGAAAGAGGCCTGATCGAAATTCGGTTGGTCAGCCTGTAGTGGCTGACCAGCTAAATTCGTAGTCGGCCTAGGCTCGTTCCTGCCCGCCATGTATCGTTGTATCCGGGCGCTTAAAACAGGCGTCCAGACCAAAGCCAGAGGTCAACAAGAGCGGCCGACTAGACGCTCTTTTGAAGAGCTAGAACTCCACCTGCCCGATCAGACCGAAGGTGATCGGATCACCTATGGTGACAGCGCCCAACTGGCGTTCTTCAGCGTAGGTCACGTCAGTCAAGTTATCGACAAAGGCAGATATCGTAAAGTTCTCCCACTCGTAGCCGCCGCGCAGATTGAGCAGGAAACGTGGGTCCGACCTAAGAGCGGGGGTGTTCGCCGCGTCGTTGAAGGAACCGGAGGTAAATGTCGCGTCAGCACCGACGAAGAACCCATCCAGGGTATCGCCACTGAAGTAGTAGGTTCCGCCTATGGCGCCGGTCCACCGCGGCGCGTTTCGGAACTCGTTCCCGGCCAGTTGCACGCCGTTCGAGATGAAGTCGAGGAACTCAGTCTCATTGTAGCCAATCGACGCATACAGCTCGAGGTCGTCGAAAGGTTCCGCGCGGATCTCCAATTCGCCGCCGAAACTGCGTGACTTGCCCGCATTCTGCGTCTCCTGATCCAACGGGTTGGCGCTGAGCGCAACGACAACCTGCTGATCCCGAAACTGAACGTAGTAGGCATTCGCATTTACCGTCAGCCGATCGTCGAACCACTCTGATCGGAACGCGAGTTCGTAGTTGTTGGTGAACTCCGGATCAAACTCGAAAGTCGGGAACGCGCCGCCGATCCCTCCGCCGAGGTTCGTCCCGGAGCCTCCGGATCTGTATCCGCGCTGGAAGGTAAAACCTAGGCTCACATCGTCGTTGAAGTCGTACTTCACACCTGCTTTTGGCAGAAACGCATCAAAGGTCGTAGAACTCGATTCGGGTATGTCTGCGGGCAGAAATGGACCCAAGACAGGATCATTCGTCGTCGTTTGAGGATCTGTCGTGCGATCTTCGACCTCACGATCATATCGCCCGCCCACGATAAAGCTGAACCCGCCATACACCTCTGCTTCGAGCTCGCCGAATACTGCGAAGTTCTGCACCTCTCTGGTAGTCCGGTTCAAACCGGTAACAGTCGAGCCTGGCGTCAAAAGAGGTGCGAGCGCTGCCGGCGCGACCAGAGTCGACAAGATGGTACCATTCCCGACGCTGGTCTCATCCGACATCAGGAAGAAGCCACCCAGTACACCGTTGAACCGGTCGTCCTCGTATTCGAACTTTATCTCCTGGGAGAAAGACTGCCCAGTGGAGTCATCCGTTGCGGACGCCAACGGCAGCGCTGAACTGTCGAAGTCTCCGCTGAACACGAAGCGTCTGTCAACGAACACCGTTTCGCTTCCCAGCGAGAGATTGTCTGATAGATCGTAGCTCATGCGCAACTGCATGGTTCGATAGTCCATCTCGTCCTGGGTCAGAGCGTCAGTGACGACGATCCGGGAAGGGAAAAACTGGGACGCACTGGATGCGAAACTGTCGGTGGCTTCGATGTAGCTGAGCTTTAGGATGGCAGAGAAATCGTCCGTCGGTTCGAACCGCAGTGCCCCGCGGAGATTGAGACTTTCGTTACCGCCATCGTCTGCAATACCGAGCGTGGGGTTATTGATGAAGCCGTTCGTCTGATTGAAATCTGCAGATATGCGCATCGCAAGCTTATCGTCGATCAACGGCTGGTTGACAGCGACTGCGCCCTGAAAAGTCTGGGCGTTGCCCCCGAGACCGCGCATTTTGAATTCCTGCTCGAAGCTCGGGTCGTTCGAGACGATATTGACAGCGCCAGCCAGCGCATTTCGGCCGGATTGCGTCGATTGAGGGCCGCGCAGGAGTTCGATCTGTTCAACATCCCACGTCGAAAGGAAGGTCGTGTTGATCCGCCCGAAATCCGTGATCCTTGCACCATCAATGCTAGTCGTGATCGCCGGGGCAGAAGGCCCGTTGGCGTCCACGCCCCGTTCGTCCACACCACGAATGACAAAGCCGATCCCGCGTGCGCTGGTGTTGACCCCAGCAACACGCTCTGCAACCGAGCGCAGGCTGACATCGCTGCGCCGTTCGAGCTCTTCCCCGGTGATCACCGCAACGCTGGTCTGGGTGTCCTGAAGGGTCCGGGTCTGAAGCTCACCCTGGACGAGGATCTCGTCCGATACCAGCGCATCATCGTCCTCGGATATCGGCTCGGAAGCGTCCGATCCATTCTGCGCGATCTGCGCCGTAATAACTACTGAGCGTTGACCAACGAAGCGATACCCAAGGCCGGTCCCAGCCAGCAGCCGGTTCAACGCCGTCTCCGGTTCCATGGTGGCCGACACCGCGGAGCCTTGGCGGTCCGCCATCAGGTCGCTTGATGCGGACACCTCAAGGCCCGACTGCCGGGAGAACTGCCGCAGCGCCTCCGCCAGCGGCTGCTGTGCCAGCGAGAACGCCACCGGCTCCGCAAAACTCGGCGACGAGACCAGAAGTGGCGTCACCGAAACCGAAAGGAGCAGCGCGGCAGTACGCGCGCTGGATCCGAATGCATAAGTCATGTGTCCCCCGTCCTTGCAGAACGCTCATCTTGAGCTGTCCGGAGAACACCGAGCGAGCTCGCGATTTGTTCAGCGCGGGGAGGTAATTTTTATTCGGGCATGACCAACGCCACCCAGGGTGTTGCCATTACGACACGACCGCCATGGGCCGCGGCGGCTGTCCTGAGTGCTGCGATCGGATCATCAAGCCGATACCGGCCGGTTACCGACGCAGCCGCGAGCTGACGATCGCTGAAGATGATCGTTCCGGCAAACCTACGGTCGAGCTGGTTGGCAACCCTCTCAAGCGCGGCACCTTCGACATCCAGCCAACCCTCGCGCCACGCAGCGACACTGAGCGGATCAGTTCGCCCGAGGACTCCGTCGCGCCAGGATCTACCCGCCTCAACGGTGACGCCAGCCTCGGCCGATGCAACGACAAGAACCGCGCCTTTCTCGACCGCCACGTTCACGCTATCGCCGTCACTCTCAACCGCAAACCGGGTGCCCGTCACCAGGACCTCGACGTCATCCGCTGTCACCTGAACCGAAATGCCACTATCCGGCGTAGCGTTGAAGTAAGCGGCGCCATCGCGCAGCCGAACAACAAGATCGTTACCCTCGAGGTCAAATGCCAAGGATGTCCCTGCATCTAGATCTGCAGTCACCCCAGGCGCAAGCGGGACGTCCAGACGCACCTCTTGGCCGGTCGATACGTCCGAAAGAATGAAGCGTTCCAACGCGGGATAGAACCACAAAAGCAGAAGAACGCTGAGAGTCCCGGCCACCGTCGCGCCGGTCTTGCCCTTTTTTGGCTTGGCCTCTCTGGTACCTGCGCTTGCGGACCATACGCGCTCGGCCCGGCTTGCCGCCGCAATCCGTTTACTGTCACCCGCGGCCCACGCCGCCAGCGCCTTACTCTGCTCGTCCGGACTCGACTCCGCCACGGACAAAAGAATGCGCGACGCTTCCCTGGTCAGTTCCTTTTGACTGCTGAGGTCTTCTTCTTTCAAACTCAGAAGTCCCTGGTTGTTTCCTGATCGCCTTGCGTTTTGCTGAGCGTGAGCGGAGTGTCAATCTCCAGAGGGTTCGTCTTCCAAAGCTTCGGCGATCTCAATCATCGCATCCAAAGCCAGTTGGTGTGCGCGCGTCGTGCTCACACCAAGCTCCTTGCCGATGTCTCGGAACGACATCGCCTCCAGACGCCGCAGCAAAAAGGCCGCCCTTGCCTTTTCCGGTAATTCAGCGAGCGCGATGTCGACTCGCCGGGCATCCTCGAGAGCAATGTAGATGCGCTCGCTACTGGGATCGGACATCTGTCCTGCCGGGAGGCTGTCCATCACTCGTTTCGCTATGCCTTGCCGACGCAAGGCATCGATCGAGATGCCCCTGGCAATCCGATACAATAGCCCGAGATGCTGCTCGGCTCCACCGCCTAGACTTCTAAGCTTGGACATCCATCGCAGAAACGCTTCTTGCGCGACGTCCTCCGCGGTTGCCGAGCATCGGAGCACAGACTTGGATCGCCGCGTCACCGTGCCAAAGTGCGCACGATAGACCCGTATCAGTTCTTTCTCTTCGCAAATAATATCTGCCATGACTGCCGCCTCTAGTGAGATGTCTTAGCTTGCGGCGAGCGCTTGGCTGACTGTGTATAGCACCAATTCTCGGCGTTGAAAGTGCAGGGGGGCCGCACGCTGACGGGATCACCATCTTATGGCAGAGCTTGAAACCCGCACATTCCTAGGTGTGACGAACCGGCTTCGTAAGGATTTCCAAGGTTGGTCATCCCTCGAAGAACCGACGACCACTTGCCCGAGCGGATCCTGCAGGTCCATTCCATGCTTAAGGTACCAGAAACAAGCAGCGTCGGCCGGAGCAGCGCTACGATCAAGCCATCCAATATCGCTGAATCGAAGAGCATTCAGCGGCTGCCAATTATTGTTCTGAATCGCTGTTCCGTCGCGAAGAACGGCGTGTCCGGGACGCCTTGATAGCTTCACTCCTTGCGCGCGACCCGGCCATCAAGCTTCGGCACGGCTAACCCGGTTTCGAAGGCGCGTATCACCTGGGCGGCCATCAGTTCGGCGGCATTCGCCTCGATGATGCTGGGCTTACCCGCAAACATCGCGTAGCCGTCACCGCCGCCGCCCATGAAGTCATTGGTCGCCAGGCGATAGGTCTTCGCGACATCCAGCGGCGTGCCAGCAATTTTCACCTCCTCGATGCGGCTGCCAGAGGGCTTACCGGGATCAAATGTGAGGGTAAGACCGGAGACGTGCGGGAAGCGCCCTGAGCCATCCTCGACCGCAGCCACCCCGTGCTCCAAGGCTGCCATGATGTCCTTGCCGGTCACTTCCAGCAGCACCGTCTTGTTGCCGAACGGCAGTTCGGTCAGCACATCCCGTCGTGTGATCACGGTGCCGGCTTCATAGACCGTGTCGCCACGGATGCCCCCGCCATTGGTGATCGCGATATCAGCCTCGGTGAGCGCCCGCATGGCGTCTACTGCTAGGTTACCGAACGCGCTCTCGGCCGCCCGAACCGTTGTCCGACGGGTGTCCAGCTCCACGGGTGTGGCGGCAATGTTGACGTCGAGCTCCTTTGAGAGCACCGCTTCATAGCCTGCCACAGCCTCGGCGACGTTGGGATCGGGTGCGATACGCGCAGTATCGATGATCTCGAACGCGGGGCGCCATTCGACCTTCGGCCCTCGTCGCCCTTCTACGGTCTCGATGTCGAGCGTCACCACAGTGACATGACTTGCCTGGCTTCCGCTCTCGATCATGGCGACCCTGCCGTCATAGCGCACAAAAACATCGTGATCGTCTCCGGAGAGAAGTACATCGACATCCCGTGCTGCGAGCAACGCCATGTCTTCCCGCCGGTCGGTGTGGGCCAGTGCGATCACAACGTCCGCACCTGCTTCACGCAAGCTCGCCGCCGTCTTGGCGGCCACCTCTACCGGATCGGCGAAAGTCATGTCGCCGGGGGAGGACTTGATCTCTGTGCTTGCCGTCGTCAGGCCGAAGACCCCGACCTTATGTGCGCCGACTTCGAGCATCATCGAATCTGCCACTCCGTCGAGTAACGTGCCATCAGGCTCAAGAGCATTGTTCGACAGAACAGTAAACTCTGCCTCCGCGACGCGGGCGCGAGCGATATCGGGGCCGAAGTCAAACTCATGGTTGCCCAAAGCCATCACATCTAGGCCCACCTTGTTGAGCAAGGCAATCATATGTGCGCCCTGATCGAAGCTCGAAAGCAAAGACGGGGAGATGCTGTCTCCCGCGCTTGTCACCAGCACTTCGCCTCCCCGCGCCCGTATGTCGGAGATGACAGTCGCCAACCGGGCAACGCCGCCAGCATCACCGTCGCCTTCCATCCGATCGAGATCATTGAAGTGAACCACGGTGAGCCGGTCCGAGGCGATCGAAGGAAAGCTGATCAGAGTGGCGAGAAGGCAAGTGAGGAAGAAGCGCATTGGAGATCTCCTGATTGCAGTTCGACGCATTGGCATGGGCATGTTCACTGGCTGAACCGCTGGTGAGCAGCGCTACGGCAGTTCAACTCCAGATTTCATGATTCGCAACACCTGCCGGTTTGTCTCACGTCTACCGCGGAAGGCTTTCCGGCGACTGCATCAAAGAACGCGACCGCCGCGAACAGCAACCGGCCGGCGATAGCTCATCAGACGGCGGCCGCAGATGAACGGCAATAGCCTGCGCATCACCTGTTCATTTTGCAGTTTCAACTCAGTCGTCGCCGCAAGACCAAGATAAAATATGCACCGCCGATGACCGCTGCTCCGGGTCCTGCCGGAATCTGGATCGGATAGAATGCCATCCGTCCGATCCAGTCCGAGACGATCATCAGCGAGGCCCCGATCATCGCGGCCATGATCAGATGCATCCGTGCGCGGCCCGCGCCCAGCAGGCGGGCGAAGCCGGGGGCCATCAGCCCGATGAACGGTGCCAGCCCGATCGCCGCCGTCGCCAGTGCCACCAGCACGCCGGCCAGCCCGAACAGCGCCATCTGTGCCAGTGCCACATGCATGCCGCGTCCGCCCGCCACCTCCGGGCCGAGGGCGATCAGATCCAGCCAGCGTGCCAGCGCCAACAGCACGGCGCCCAGCGCACAGACGGACCCCAGCAGCACCAACGAAGAGTTCGCGTCCGCATAAATCGTCGTGCCCGCCAGCCAGCCGAGGAAGGTGTAGACCTCGTCGCCACCGGTCGAGATGGCAAAGGCGAGCCCCGCATCCAGCATCGCCGCCGCCGCGATTCCCATCATGATCACGCCCAGCGTGCTGTGATGGCCCCGCCGCAGAATGAACAGGATCAGGCACATCACCGCCAGCGAGCCCATGATCGAGACCGGGCGCGGATCCGCAATCGCGCTGCCGGTCAGGACCGTCGCCATCGCGACGGCAAACCCCGCGCCGGTGCTGATCCCGATGATCTCCGGGCTCGCCAGCGGATTGCGCAGCAGCGTCTGCAGCACGACACCGCCGCTGGCCAGGGCCACGCCCACCATCGCGGCCGTCAGCACCCTCGGCCAGCGGAAGGAGACCGCCATGCTGTCCGGCGAGGTCCAGACCCAACCGGCCTCACTGCGCCCGAGAAAGATCGCCAGCACGCCCAGCCCGAGCCCCAGCACAGCAAGGATTGCGACGATGCGGTGCGGCGCGATGCCAGGCGTCACCGGAACGGCTTGCGCTACGGGCCGGCGATCCGCAAGCCGCCGTCTCAGCAGGATCAGCAGCAGGACGGGTGCCCCCAGGAACGGCGACACGACCCCTGTCACCACGATATCGCGGGTGACCGTGCTCACGGACGCCGCAATGGCATCCGTGAGCAGCAGCCCGCCAGCGCCCACAACCAGCGCACCAAACAGTTCGCCGACCGATGTCCGCGCCCCCAGCAGACGCGCGCAGTTCGGGGCCAGCAGGCCGACAAAGGCGATGGGCCCCACCAGCGAGATGGCAGCCGCCGTCAGGGCGATGGCCATCCCCGCGATGACAGGCCCGTAGAGCGCGAGCGACAGGCCTCTGCCCGACGCGACCTCGACGTTCAGGCGAAACAGTGCGAGCGGCCGCCCCAGCAGCAGTGCCACCGCGATCAGGCACGCCGCAAGCGGCAGCAGCGTCAGAACCTCACCCCAGCCGTTCTGTTGCAGATCCCCCGCCGCCCAGAGGCCGAGATCGCGCACCCGCTGGTTCTCGACCAGCACAAGCGCCTGTGCCACGGCGCCGAACAGCAGGTTCACCGCCATCCCGGCCAGGATCGCAGGCAGGCCGGCCATGCCGCGCGGCCCCACGATGACCAGCACAAGCAGGGCCGCCACCAGCCCGCCCGTGCATGCCACCCAGAACCCTCCATCTATCGCCAGGGCGGGCGCGAACACCGTGGCCGCGACCAGCGCGCACCACGCGCCCGATGCGATCCCGAGGGTTGTCGGCGAGGCCAGCGAGTTGCGCAGCCAGTGCTGCAACAGGCTGCCCGCAACCCCCAGTGCCGCGCCGACCAGCAAGGCCATCACCGTGCGCGGCAGTGCGGCATCCCGAAAGAGGATCATCCGATAGTCGGCGGCCTCATGTCCCAGGCCATAGGCGAGCACCTGCCCGAGGGGCGGCGGCCCCTGGATCAGGACATGCGCAAGCGCAAGCGCGATGAGCAGTGGCGCCGCGAGCCTGAGGCTCATCTAGGCGCGATCTCCAGCAGTTTCCCGGCGATCAGTTCCGCCAGATATCCGATCGAGAAGACGCCGCCATAGGTCCAGACCGGGTCAAGCCCGTGCAGGCGCCCCTCGCTTGAGACAGGCATCGCGTTCCAGAGCGGCGAGTTGAGCACTTCTTCTTCCATCTCAAGCGGCCCGATATAGAAGACGATCCCCTCCGCGATCCCGCCCATCTCGGTCACAGGGCGCGTCACGAACCCCCATTTCGACACGGGCTGGGGCCATGCGCTCTCGATCCCCAGAGCCGTCAGCGCCGCCTCGGGCATCGAGTTGGCCCCGTAGGCCCGGACCGATGTGGCGCCCGCAAAGCGTACCACCGAGACCTTCAGCACGCCGTCGCCATAAGCCGCCGCCAGCTTGTCCGCGAGCCCTGCCAGTTTCGTGTCCAGTTGCGCCAGCCGTGCCGTCGCCTCCGCCTCGCGCCCGAAGAGCCGGGACAGGGTCAGGTAGGTCCGGCGCGCCGTCTCGGCATTGTCATGGCCCTCGCTGAACAGTTCGAACTGCAGCACGGGCGCGATGCGCTCAAGCTGGGGGATGAAGGCCTCCTGCCGGTCGCCCAGCAGGATCACATCCGGCTGCAACTCGGCGATCCGCTCGAAATTCGGGGTGCCGCGCAGGCCGGTGTTTGCAACCCCGTCCGGCACGGGTGGCTGCACGACCCAGGTCGTGTACCCGTCCACATCCGCGACGCCGACCGGGGTGACCCCCAGCTCGATCACCTGTTCGGCCAGCGACCAGGTCAGTGCCATCACCCGGCCGGGCGGTTGGGCAAAGCTGTGATCGCCGTGCTTGTCCGTGATCCGGATCGCCTGCGCTGCCGCAGGACCCGTTGGCAGACAGGCGAGGCCAAGCCAGAGGAGGAGAAGAACTGCGCGAAACATCCGGGGGCTCCTCAGACGTGGATGGCATAGGGAGTGTGGGTGGTCGGGTGGCGGGCGATCAGCATGTCGACATCGTAGACATCGCGCAGCCGGCCGCTGTCCATGAAGTCTGCGGCAGACCCGTCATAGACAGGTATTCCTGCGCGGAGTGCGATGATCCGGTCCGCGTAACGTGCCGCCAGGTTCACGTCGTGCATGACCAGCACCACGTGGATGTCGCCCCCGGTCAGATCCCGCAGCAGATCCAGGGTTGCTGCCTGATAGACCAGGTCCAGCGCCGAGGTCGGTTCGTCCAGCAACAGGATCGGCGCCTGCTGGGCCAGCAGCATGGCGATCCAGGCGCGCTGGCGTTCGCCGCCTGACAGGGTCTCGACCATGCGGTCGGCTTCCCCCGACAGACCTGTCCGGACAAGGCTTGCCTCGACGATCTCGCGGTCCTCGGCCCTGTGTGCACCCAGCGCCCCGCGCCAAGGAAACCGGCCAAGCGCGCAGAGCTCGCGCACCGTCAGCCCGGGTGCCGCCGGCACGTTCTGCGGAAGATGCGCCACCTGCTGCGCGAAACTGCGGTGCGAGAACCTGCCAAGCTGCGTGCCGTTCAGCCGGATCGTGCCCGAGGATGGCCTGATCTCGCGCGCCAGAAGCCTGAGCATCGTGGATTTGCCGGATCCGTTCCGGCCCAGGATCGCGGTGACGGGAGCGGTCCCGATCTCCAGCCTGTCGACCCGGAGGACCGTCTTCTGCCCGTACCCGAATGTCACCTGTTGCAGGTCGAACATGGTCCCGTCCGGTTCTCCGCCATGTTGCGGACCCTCGAGTGGAGGGCCGCCGGATACGCCCGGCGACCCGATCCTTGTCAGAAGTCGATGCGATAGGCCAGCGAGCCCGCGATTCCCGGCCCGCGGGAGTTCGCGAAGTCCCCGTCGAAGGCCTGGTTCACCACGGGCGAATAATCCGCATTGAAGAGGTTCGTCACGCCCACTTCCAACTGGCCCGGCCCCACCTGAAACGCGCCATAGACGTCGACCAGCGTGTAGGACTCGATGTCCGCCGTCCCGCCGAACGCGGTGCTGTTCGGATTGCGCGATCCCGCATGGGTGACCTGCAGGCGCAGGTCGGCCCAGTCGAACGGCTGATACTCGACAAACCCAGTGAGCTTCAGCGGCGCGATGCGCGTCGACGGCAGGTCCTCGTTGAAGTTCCCGTCATCGTTCGTGTCCACTTCACCTTCCTGCCAGGCTGCGGTTCCGCCGATTGCAAGTTCGTCGAGGATCTGTGCTCGGCCGCTGAACTCGACCCCGAAGATACGCTCGGGCTGCTTCAGGATGTTGAGGTTCTGGTCGAAGCTCGTCCCGTTGTCCGAGGTGCTGTAGAAGCCCACCAGCTCGGCCGAGAACCGGTCATCGTCATAGCGCGCTCCCAGCTCGTAGTTGTTGGTCCGCTGCACCTCGGCGCTTGCCTCGTTCGCCGTGGCAAAGGTTTGGTCCGAGATGACCCGCAGGATGTCGCCTGTCGTGAAGCCCTGGCTGAACCCGCCGAAGAAGCTGATCTCGTCGGTCGCAAACACGGTGCCGGTGATGTTGAACAGCGTGTCCGACAGCTTGATCTCGCCGCCCTGCACCGGGTTGCCGAGGTTGTTCACGGAATCGGTCACGTCCAGGCTAATGCGCTCGTGCCGGACACCGCCGGAGATCTTGGCAACATCGCCAATGGGCACCTCCAGCTGGCCGAAGAAGGCATAGGCGAACTGGTCGCCCGAAGGATCGACCGGGTCGCCGGGGACGAATTCCAGCGAGGTCTGCGTGGTCTCGTCGGTCAGGACGTCAACGCCCCAGGTCAGCGTCGGATCGTCACCGCCCAGCGTGAACGGAAGCGGGGTGACTGCGGTCAGGCGCCCGCCCAGCTTCTGGCTTTCCAGCCGCGTCTGGTCGAACTCGATACCTGATCCTGGCACGATGAACTTGCCGAAGGTCACTTCAAGGTCCGTATAGAAAACCTGCATCTTCACGTCCGTGCCGAAGAACAGGTCCTCGCCCGTGTACTCGAAGTTGATGTTCAGGTTCTCGGTGCCCGGATCCTCGACGTTCGGATCACCGAATACAGCGATCCGCTTAGGGCCTCCACCCGGTGCAAAGGCCGTTGCCGGGGACAGTGCCGAGAAATCCGAGTCCTGCACGAGATCATAGTAGAAACCGCCGATCTGGATGCGGTGCTTGTCGTTGAAATTGTAACCGAGCTTCAGGAACAGGTTCTTGCTGTCCACATCCGAGATACCGCCCTGAATGCCGACGGAGTCGGCCGGGATGCGGTCTCCGTCCGCGTCAAAGGCACCGCCCCGGGTCATGTAGGACGCCCCTGCCACGAAGTCGAAGGCATCGACCCGGCCTGATACGTCGCCGGACACTTCGTAGGTCAGCGAGTCGCCGACCGGCCGCGTCAGCGAAAACGCCGTGCCGACCCGCACATTGCCGGTGATCTCGCCGTCTTCCGGACGCTTGGTGATGATGTTGACCAGGCCACCCGGCGCGCCGAAGCCGTAGACTGCGGTCCCGCCGCGGATGACCTCGATCCGCTCGATGGAGTCAGGATCGACCGCATTCAGCGACCGGCGCCCGTCGCGCAGCGGTGTCGACTGGGGCACCCCGTCGATCAGCGTCAGGAAGGACCGGCCACGCAGATCCGACCCGAAATCCGATGTCAGCTCCTGACTATGCCCGAACCCGGGCACCAGCTTGCCGAGGATGTCGCCGACATTGCGGGTGATGCCACGTTGTTTTTCGAGTTCCTCCCTGGTGATGACGGTGACCGAGCGTGTGGATTCGTCCAACGGCGTTTCCACGCGGTTGTCAGCCTCGACGACGATCTCGTCCGCCTGAAGGTTGTCCGTGCCTGCCTGTTGGGCGTGAGAAGTTGTTGTTGCGACTGCCAGTATCGCAGTCGCACAGATAGAAGTGCGTTGCATGCGTCCCCCCAATGGTTGCTGTCGCGGCGGCCTGGCGATCGCTGGGGAGTGCGCGAAACTCTCGATGCGCTGATCCGTTAGCACACGATTTTCGAAACTGGCAATCCGTTCTGTTAACGCGAGGCGCCCATGTTGGTTATTTGACGCGTCAACTTCCGCCTGACGGAAATTTGGCCCCTCGGTTGCCGTATGGCACGTCCGGGGCGGGCCTCAAGGCCTCGGTTTCCTGTTTCACAAGCGGGGCCGAATGCGCTAGCTCCTCGACAGCACGCCAATGCGAGGGCTGACCCGCGCAGCACGCACAGCCAACACCCGCATCGCTAGCCAGAGGCGTCAACATGGACCATGTACAGTCTTCCGCCCTTGTTCCCCTGCCGGATCCCGAGGAGACTTTGGCGACCATAACCAGCCATCTGCGCGCCGAGCACGAGCTTGAGTTCGAGCGCGCTCCGGACGGCGACCTGATCTACGAGATCAACGAATATCACTGGCGTATGGGGCCGCGCGCGAACGGGCTGGCGATCACGCTCATGGCGTCGGACGAGAGCGCGCTGCTGTTCTTCAAGGAGCAGGTGGTCGCGCATTTCCAGGCGCTGAACGCCAGGGCCGCCGCCGAGATCCGCTGGACCGGCGATGCGCCCGCGCCCGATGCCCCGCCACCGAATTTCACCACCGCCCGGGTCATGCGCTCGATCGAGGTCTTCGCCGGCATGCAGCGGGTGACGCTGGAGTGCGACCGGCCAGCTCTCGCCGAGGGGAGCGGGATCCATGTGCGGCTGCTGCTGCCCACGGAAACCGGCGCGGCGCCGGTCTGGCCCGGGCTTGCGGCGAACGGGGCGATTGTCAGGCCCGAGGGGCCGGAGGCGCTGCATGACCGGTGGATGACGATCCGTCATCTGCGGCGGGGTGGCTGGGAGGTCGATATCGATATTGTCCGGCATGAAGGCGGGCGGTCCTCGGACTGGGCGGTGACTGCCGCACCCGGTGCCGTGGCCGGGCTCATGGGACCTGCAGGGCTGGCTGAGCCGCCTGTGCACAAGGGTCTGTTTCTGGCCGCCGATGGCACGGGCCTGCCTGCTGTTGCGCGGTACCTCGAGGCGCTGCCCGTGGACGCGGACGGCGACATTGCCGTGGCCTTGCCGGAGGAGGCGGACGCCCAGAGCTATTTCGGCGAGACGCCCCTGCGCATCCACCGGCTGCCGCCCGAGCGCTTTGCGCAGGACATCCAAGGCCTCGCCGAACGGGTCTGTGTGCCCGGCAAGACCGGCTTCGCCTTCTTCGCCGGGGAGTTCGAGAACTCGCAGGAGCTGCGTGGCCTCTTCAAGGGCGGACTCGGGCTCGGCAAGGGGTTTCAGCTCAGCACAGCTTATTGGCGGCGAGGGGACGCCACCTGACCGCCAATAAGCTGTGCTGAGCTGAAACCCCTTGCCGAGCCCGAGTCCGCCCTTGAAGAGGCCACGCAGCTCCTGCGAGTTCTCGAACTCCCCGGCGAAGAAGGCGAAGCCGGTCTTGCCGGGCAC
>JBCDID010000057.1:0-13715 GCA_038749355.1 Pseudomonadota bacterium
CACGAAGCTCTTCATGGACATGCTGTGCGATCCGGCCAACTCGGAATGGCTGCTGCGGCGGATGAACGAGACCGAGGTGCTTGGCCGCTTCGTGCCGGAATTCAACCGCATCGTCGCGATGATGCAGTTCAACATGTACCACCACTACACGGTGGACGAGCACACGATCCGCACCATCGGTGTTCTGAACGAGATCGAACGGCTGGAGGCCGAGGACCAGCACCCGGTCGCGACCGAGATCCTCAAGGGCGGCGTGAACCGGCGGGTGCTCTACACGGCGTTGCTCTGCCACGATATCGGGAAGGGCGATGCGCGGGACCACTCTGAGTACGGGGCCGAGATCGCCGAGGTCGTCTGCCCACGTCTGGGTCTGGACGAGGCCGAGACCGAGACCGTCGTCTGGCTGGTCCGCAACCACCTGCTCATGTCGGATGTCGCCCAGAAACGCGATATCTCGGACCCGCGCACGATCGAGGGCTTTGCCCACGAGGTACAGAGCCCCCAGCGCCTGCGCTACCTGCTCGTGCTGACGGTGTGCGACATTCGCGGCGTGGGACCAGGCGTCTGGAACAACTGGAAGGCGCAACTTCTGCGCAACCTCTACTGGGACACAAGGGACGTGCTGACGGGTGGTGCGGATCAGGCGAGCCGGGTGCACCGGGTCGACAATGCGCGCAAATCAATCGCGGATTCGCTGGCCAGATGGCCGGAGGCAACGCGCCGCGCCGAGCTCGCGCGCCACTACCCGCACTATTGGCTCGGGCTGGATACGCCGACCCACCGCATCTTCGCCGAGCTCGCCCGCGATATCGGCGAAAAGCCCATGACCAGCCGCTTTCTGCAGGACGACACGCGGGACGCCACCAAGGCTTGCCTCTACATGTCGGACCACCCGGGCATCTTCGCACGCATGGCAGGGGCATTCGCGATTGCAGGGGCGAATGTGGTCGACGCACGCTCCTACACGACGAATGACGGCATGGCGACCTCGGTCTTCTGGCTGCAGGATCGCGACGGCAAGGCTTACGACGAAAGCCGCCTGCCGCGCCTGCGCAAGACCATCGAGAAGACGCTGAAAGGCGAGTTCATTGCCCGCGAGGAGATCGAGGAACGCCGCCATGTCCGTCCGCGCGAGAAGCAGTTCACGGTGCCGACACGGATCGTCTTCGACAACGAGGCTTCGGATCTCTTCACGGTGGTGGAGGTGAACGCCCGCGACCGGCTCGGGCTTCTGCACGAGCTCACCCGGACCCTGGCCGCGCTCAACATCAACATCGTCTCAGCGATCATCGCGACCTATGGCGAGCACGTGGTGGACGTCTTCTACGTGAAGGACCTCTTTGGGCACAAAATCCGGTCGAAGTCCAAGCTCACGCAGATCGAACGGCGTCTGTCCGAGGCTGTGGATGGCGTGACGGTCAAAGCCGCGGAATGACGACAGGACATTGGGCGCCCGCAACAGGCGCCAGATCGAGCTTGGAAGCGCGGTGGTCTCCCCTGGCGTCCCCTCACCGGATCGGGGAGGGTCAGGGAGGGGCTGATGCAAAGGCGTCCGACCCCGCGCTTGCGCGGGCAAGGCCCGCATGCCACGACACGCCATGAGCAGACTTCTGCGCAGCTTCGCCACGGTGGGCGGCTGGACCATGGCCAGCCGGATCATGGGGTTCGTGCGCGACATCGCCATGGCCGCAATCATCGGCACGGGGCCGCTGGCCGAGGCCTTCTTCGTCGCCTTCCGCCTGCCCAACATGTTCCGCCGCTTCTTCGCCGAGGGCGCGTTCAACATGGCCTTCATCCCGATCTTCTCGAAGAAGCTGGAGGGCGACGGGGCAGAGACCGCAAGGCGGTTCGGGACAGAGGCCCTCTCGGCACTCACTGCCGCCCTGATCGCCCTGACCGTATTGGCGCAGTTCGCGATGCCCTGGCTCGTCTGGGCACTCGCATCCGGGTTCGAGGGCGAGAAGTTCGACATGGCAGTCGCCTTCTCCCGCATCCTCTTCCCATATATCGTGTTCATCTCGCTCGCAGCATTGTTCTCGGGCATCCTGAACGCCTTCGGGCGGTTCGCGGCGGCCGCGGCCGCTCCGGTGCTCCTGAACGTCATCTGGGTCGCAGCACTTGCCGTGGTCTGGGTGGCGAGCGCAGATCCGGGGGTCGTGCTTCCATGGGCCATTGCAGGCGCCGGGATCGCCCAGCTCGCACTCGTCTGGTTCGCGGCGCGCAGGCTCGGCATGGGTCTGATACCGCGCATGCCCAGGCTCACCCCTGACGTAAAGCGGCTGGTCGTCGTCGGCATCCCGGCCGCACTCGCGGGCGGGGTCATGCAGATCAACCTGCTCGTCGGCACACAGGTCGCCAGCTACTTCGAGGGCGCGGTCGCCTGGCTGTGGATGGCGGATCGGATCTACCAGCTGCCACTCGGCGTCGTAGGCGTGGCCATCGGCGTCGTGCTGTTGCCGGAACTCTCCCGCCGTTTCCGGGCTGACGACCGGGCGGGCACGGCAGAGGCCATGAACCGCGCGGGCGAATTCTCGCTGATCCTGACACTTCCCTCAGCGGTCGCGCTGATCGTGATCCCCGGGCTCATCACCTCAGCGCTCTTTGAGCGCGGCGCGTTTACGGCAACGGACTCGGCCAACACGGCGCTGGCACTTGCCGTCTACGCCATCGGCCTCCCGACCTTTGTCCTGCAGAAGGTTCTGCAACCCGCCTTCTTCGCGCGCGAGGACACGCGAACGCCGCTGAACTATGCGCTTGTGTCGATGGTGGTGAACATCGTGATTGCCGTCGGGCTCGCGCCCGTGATCGGGTTCATGGCGGCAGCCTGGGGCACGACGCTGGCAGGGGTCGCGAACCTTTGGCTTCTCTGGCGCGGGGTGCAGCGGCTGGACCCGGAACTGCGCCTGGATGCCCGCCTTGCACGCCGTCTGCCCCGCATTCTCGCGGCATCGGCAGGCATGGGCGCCGTGGTGCTCGGGATGGCGGAGGTGGGCACCCGTTTTCTCCCGGGCTTCGAGCCCCTGATTCTGCTGGCGGTTGTGCCTGTCGGCGCGTTATCCTACTCGGTATTGGGACAGGTATTGGGAGCCTTCAGCATGGCCGAGATCAAGACCGCCATGCGCCGAGGCAGAAAGGACGATCCTTCATGATCCGTATCGCGCTCGCAGTATGTCTGGCAGCCGGGGTCGTCTCTGGCTGTGCGGGCCAACGGCTTCTGCCCTCGCCACCCGCAGCGGTTTACCAGGACGTGCGCGTACCGGGCTATCCACAAGAGATTCGCGTCTGGGGTGACACGACTCCCGAGAACATCGGCGACCAGATCCAGACCATCAACGACCAGATCACAGCCCGTGTCGAGAAGGACGGGAAGTTGCCGAATGGCGGTCGCTTCGACGTGCTGGTGCTGTCAGGCGGTGGGACGGACGGCGCTTTCGGTGCCGGTGTGTTGAATGCCTGGACTGACCATGGTGGCCGGCCGGAATTCGGGCTGGTCACAGGTATCTCGACAGGCGCGCTGATCGCGCCTTACGCTTTCCTCGGTTCGAAATACGACCGCGACATTGAACTGTCCTACACCAATATCGCGACGGACGACGTGCTGGACCTGGCGATCTTCTCGGCGCTCAGGGGCGACCGGCTGGGCGTCTCCGACCCCGCCAAGCTGCAAGCGATCGTGGCACGCGCGCTGACCCCTGAGTTTGTGGCTGAGATCGCCGCCGAGCACGCCAAGGGCCGCAGGCTCTGGATCGGGACCACCAATCTTGACAGCCAGCGACCAGTGACCTGGGATATCGGCGCCATTGCGTCGTCCGGCAATCCTGGCGCGCCACGGCTGATACGGGACATCCTCGTAGCCTCCGCCTCCATCCCCGTCGCCTTTCCGCCTGTGCAGTTTCAGGTGGTGCATGATGGACAGGCCTATAGCGAGATGCACGCGGATGGTGGTGTAACCCGGCAGCTCTTCCTCTACCCTTCCGAACTCCGCCTTGCGGAGCGCGAGGAGAACCGCGACGGGCTGATGCGGTTCGGGACAATCTATGTGATCCGGAACGCCAAGCTTGCGCCGGAATACGGTGAGGTTACACCCGACCTCGGCGCTATTGCCCGGCGGTCGATGTCCACCCTGCTGAAGGCGGCAGGCGTGGCGGATGTGGGTGTGATCCAGGCGCAGGCTGCCCGCGACGGCTGGGGCCTGCAACTGACCGCCGTGCCGGAGAGCTTCGAGGGGGTGGAGGAAGAGCCGTTCGACCCGGAGTACATGCGCGCGCTCTACGACATCGGGTATACGCTCGCTAGCAAGGGCGACGCGTGGCGCGTTGCGGTCGAGACGCCGGAATAGATCCAAGCGTCGTCGCCAATGTCCTCTCGCGCCGCTGGCGCAAAATGGACGGCCCTCCGAGGTATTCGCGGCAAGATGACAGGAGCGCCGTCGACGGGAACGGTGTCAGACGAGCCGAACACCCAGAGCTTCGAAGAGATTTGCGTCCCGTGCCTCGCCCGGGTTGGAAGTCGTCAGCAATTCCTCACCAACGAAGACCGAGTTCGCACCCGCCAGCAGGCAGAGCGCCTGAGCCTCGTCGGACATCTGCTCACGTCCTGCCGAAAGCCGCACATAGGAGGTCGGCATCAGAATACGCGCAACCGCTATCACGCGGGCAAACTCGATGGCGGGCAGCGGCTCCGACATGCCCAGTGGCGTGTCCGGGATCGCCATCAGCGCGTTGATCGGGACGGACTCGGGCGGCGGATCCATGTTCGCGAGCGCCATCAGGAAACCCGTGCGATCTTCGGCCCGCTCCCCCATGCCGACAATCCCGCCACAGCAAACCTTCATGCCCGCGGCACGCACGCGGTCCAGCGTCTCGATCCGGTCCTCGAAGGTGCGCGTCGTCACGACCCGGTCATAGTATTCGGGCGAGGTATCAATGTTGTGGTTGTAGTAGTCGAGACCTGCCTCGGCCAGTTGCCCGGTCTGTTCGTCGGTTAGCATGCCGAGCGTCATGCAGGTCTCGAGCCCTAGCGACCGGACCTCGCGGACCATATCACAAAGCTGATCCATATGCCGGTCAGCAGGACCTCGCCAGGCAGCGCCCATGCAGAAGCGCGAAGCACCCTCGGCCTTGGCCTTCTCCGCCTCGGCGATGACGGCCTCGGTCTCCATCAACTTGCTCGCCTTGAGCCCGGTCTTGAAATGCGCTGACTGGTTGCAATAGCCGCAGTTCTCCGGGCATCCACCGGTCTTGATGGACACGAGGCGGGAGGCTTGCACCTCGTCGGCGCGGAAATGCTCGCGGTGCACCTGCTGGGCACGGAAGATCAGGTCGGCGAAGGGCAGGCCGAAAAGAGCATCGACCTCCTCACGGGTCCATGCAACGCTGGGCACTGCGATCTGTCCGTCCATGTCGTCTCCTTTCACGGGCTCGTAGCGAGGCGCGACTCTATATCTCTTAACACGGCCTTGGCAGCGTCCGGCCACGGCGCGGTTTCGCTGACAGCCAACACAGCCTGGCTTTGCAGAATCATACCATCGTCCAGCGGGCGCAGATGGTTCGCACGCAGGGTCTCGCCAGAGGACGTGATGTCCGCAATCACCTCGGCCGCGCGGTTCTTGGGCGCCGCCTCCGTCGCACCCTGGCTGTCGACCAGCCGGTAGTCGGCAACGCCGCGCTCGCGGAAATAGGCCCGGACGAGGTTGTGGTACTTGGTGGCGACGCGCAGCGGGTGGCCGTGGCGAACGCGGATCTCATGCGCGACCTCGTCGAGATCATGCATGGTCTCCACATCAACCCAGAACGACGGCACGGCAATGATGAGATCGGCATGGCCGAAACCCATCCTGGCCAGCAGACGCACCTGCGGCGGATGCTCCGGGATGCGTTCTCGGATCAGGTCCTCGCCGGTGACGCCCATTTGGATGCGACCGGCTGCGAGTTCCTGCGGGATCTCGCCCGCGGACAGCATCACGACATCGAGTCCGTCCAACCCGGTCGCCGCCGCGGCGTACTCCCGGTCAGTGCCCGTGCGCGCGATCTCGATGCCACGCGCGGCGAACCAGGCGATCGTGTCGGCCTGCAGGCGGCCTTTGGAAGGCAGACCGAGGGTGAGCGTGCTCATCGCGTGACCTCCAGCACTGGCTCAGGCCGGATGATGCCGCCAATGGCGGGGATCTGGGACGCAGCGCCGAGCTTGGCCGTGAGGGCGTCGTACCGCCCGCCACCTGCCAGCGGAGGGTGTTCGCCGGTGCCCGCTGCCCTTATCTCGAAGACGAAGCCGTCATAGTATTCGAGGTTCCGCCCAAAACTAGTGGAGAAGCGGATTTCTCCGGGTGCCACGCCCTCTGCCGCCAGCGCATCGAGGCGAGCTTCGAACCGGTCTGTGACGGCGGCAAGCCCCGCCTCACTGCTCAGATCGCGCAGACGCCGAGGGGCATCCGTGGGCGCGCAGTCGATCTGCAGCACGGCGTCGATCAACCGCGCGTCAGCAGTGGGCATGGGCGGAGCAGCGGTCTCCTCGGCCAGTTGCTCGATACGGGCTTGGATGTCGGCAACAGTCCGCAGGCCCAGAGCATCGCCAAACTCGGCCTCACCTGCCAGCAGCGCCGCCCGTGTGGGCGAGGGCTCAGGTGGGCTGCACGCACGATCCAACAATGCCTGAAACCGGTTAGGCCGCCAGAAATGCCGTCGCAGCGCCGCCCGGCGCCTGTCCGGCATATCGAGCGCGTCCAGCAAAGCGAAAGGAATGGACAGATCGCCCATCTGCGTCTCGGTCACGGAAACCCCGGCGGTCTCCAAGCCCCGTCTGAGCAAGGCATAGATCCGCGCATCCGCGGCGGCAGTATCGTCATCCCCGAAACTCTCGATCCCCGCCTGCAGATACTCGGTCGGGCGGCCCTGGCCCTGCGGCTGACGGCGGAAGACAGGACCCGAATAGCAGTACGTCTCCTGTCGATCCCATCCCGCTGCCCCATGCGCGAGTGCGACGGGCACGGTGAAATCGGGGCGCAGGCAAAGCTCGTTGCCGCGTTCGGCATCCGGGAAGAGAAACGCGCGGGCGCGCAGGTCCTCACCGTAGAGGTCCAGTAGCGTGTCTCCTGCAAAGAGATGCGGCACATCCAGCGGCTCAGCCCCGGCTGCACGGAAATGCGCCGCGAGCGTCGCGAGCAGATCGGCCAAGGCCTCCTGGCCCGGGCCGGACAGGGGACGTCGCAGCATGGCTCAGCCTCCGATCGCGCAGCTTGGTGTGACGTATTGGATGTCTGAGCCCCCCGGCTGGCCTAACCCGCGTCGTCGCCGCGCGCGAGCATGGCACGAACTTCCGCCACCAGATCGGACCGCGCAACGGTCTTCTGGGCCGGTTGCGCCTTCCATTCCTCGTTGGTCTCGATCTCTGCGGCCAGACGCGCCCCCAAGGCCAGGTCCTTTAGCGTCACCTGACCGGCAGCGCGCTCATCCCCGCCTTCGATCACCGCAACGGGTGCTGCGCGTTTGTCCGCGTATTTGAGCTGCTTGGCCATGTTCCCGCCGCCCATGAAGACTTCAGCGCGGATACCCGCATTGCGAAGCTCTGCGCACATGGTCTGGTAGCCAGCCATCTGGTCACGATCCATCGGTAGGATGACAACGGGACCATGGGCAGCCTCATCAGGGCGCCCGACCGCGAGCGCCGCCAGCAGGCGATCCACGCCGATGGAGACGCCGGTTGCAGGCACACGTTCGCCGGTGAACCGCATCACCAAATCGTCGTACCGCCCGCCACCCGCGACCGATCCAAACTGGCGGCGCTGGCCATCCTCATCCGTGATCTCGAAGGTCAGCTCCGCTTCGTAGACCGGACCCGTGTAGTAGCCCAACCCACGCACAACGGAGGGGTCGATCAGCAGGCGATCAGAATACCCTTGCGCATCCGTCAGCGCGCCGATGGCCTCGAGTTCGTTCACACCGTCCACGCCCATCGAAGAACCGCCGACCAGCTCCCTCAGCCGCGCACAGGTCGCCGCCGCTGTGTCGCGCCGCGCTGAGACGAAGCCCATGACGATATCTGCCTGCTCGACGGACAGCCCAGCACCCTTCGTGAAATCGCCGCTCTCGTCCTTGCGGCCCTCGCCGAGGAGTGCGCGTACTCCCTCGTCGCCCAACCTGTCGAGCTTGTCGATGGCGCGCAGCACGATCCCGCGCTCAGTGGTGTGGTCATCGGGTGCGTCGAGGTTCAGGACGCCAATGGCTTCCATGACCCCGTTCAGCACTTTGCGATTGTTGACGCGGATCACGTAGTCGCCGCGGCTGATCCCGGCGGCCTCCAGCGCATCGCCCAGCATCATGCAGATCTCGGCATCCGCCGCGACCGTGGGTGTGCCCACCGTATCCGCATCGCATTGATAGAACTGGCGATATCGCCCCGGCCCCGGCTTTTCGTTCCGCCAGACCGGACCCACGGCATAGCGGCGATATGGGTTTGGCAAGCTCAGGCGATGCTCGGCAAAGACGCGGGCAAGAGGCGCCGTCAGGTCGTAGCGGAGCGCCATCCACGACTCGTCCTCGTCCTGCCAGGCGAATACACCCTCGTTCGGGCGGTCCACGTCAGGCAGGAACTTGCCGAGCGCCTCCACCGTCTCGACTGCGGACGATTCCAGCGGGTCGAACCCATAATGGCGATAGACCCCCGTGATCGCATCGAGCATCTCGGCACGGCGCACGACCTCGGCCCCGAAATAGTCGCGGAACCCGCGCGGGGTGGCGGCCTTGGGCCGGGGGGCTTTCTTCTGCTTCTTCGCCATCGGGCTTCCGTCTCTGGTGCGGGGCACTCCCTAGCGGAGGCGGGCATGGGGAGCAAGGGGGCGGTCACTGTCAGCCAAGCACTCGTTGACAACGCCAGGGCAATGGGAAAGCGTCGCAGTGACTGATGTGGAGATTGATTGATGAAATTCGGCCAAACCCTGATTTGCCTGCTGCTTGTCACCGCCATCGCTGGAGCCTGCGCGCCGCGCAATCAGCGCGCCTCCGCCAAACCGGACGCAGTGGCGCTGGCGAAGAAAATCCTGTCCAACATAATTTATGAGCGCAAGGCGTTCCGCGACGCGGAGTGCCCCAACGGAGCGGCTCGGTCGTTTGCGGCCCAACTGGACGATCTGCAGGTCAAGGTGCCGCTGGATCGGTTCCATTCGGCGACTACGAAGCTGGACGAAAAGAACCCGACCCAGGCCCTTCTGCGCCTTATGATCGGCCAGCAGAAGGGCGGGCTCGCCGGCTGCCCCGGAGACCCTTATCCGTCCATGGGTGTCGATCTTGTGTCCGCGAGCCATGGTTTGCCCGAAACGTTGAGAGTCAGCCTCTGGAGCCTGGAACGTGCACGGAAGAACATTCGGGACCGCCGGCTGCAAGCAGAGGTCGCCCGCGAACGCCCAGACTGCAAGTCGCTCGGCAACCGGGTTCGCACCTGCCCGTTCATCGAACTCAAGACACGCGGAAAGCGCACCGTGGAGCAGGCACATTACTTTGTCTTCCTGCCAGAAACAGAAGGCCGCCCCCCAGTGCGCTGCGTCGAGAAGACCAACAATTGCACCCTGTTCATGGAGTCTGGCGGAATGGGCGTCCGCTTGTTCTACGTGGCAGGCAAGGTCGACCACAGGGAAGCCGCCAGCCGGATCGACGAGGTTCGCCGGATCGCCGCGCAATACTTGCGGACGGACATATAGGCGGCCTCACGGCTCCGTCAGTTCCAGTTCCCCATGATCTCGTCCCAGATCTTCTCCCCGATCAGGCAGTCATAGCCATCAGGACGCGCACCGCGAAAACGGGCGGGCCGGATCTGCGGCTCGGCACCCACCAATTCCAAGACCAGCTTGCGTTGAATGGCCGGTCCGAACTCGTCCCAACTGTTGACCGGGATGACGAACGATCCGGGCCCGCCGATCACGCAATGGCGGTAGTAGAGGTCCAGGTCCTCCAGATGCCACATCATGCCGAGCCCTTCGCGGGTCATCAGCGGCAGGCCATTGATCACGATCCCCCGCGCAATTGCCCGGTCGCGAGCCGCGGTCACGGGCCGGCCCATATTGTTGGGCCCGTCCCCGGAGATGTCGATGACCTTGCGAAGACCGTAGAAGCCGTTCCCGTCAAACAGGTCCGCCGCGTGGTCCAGTGCCGCCGAAATTGAGGTCCGGCGGAGGTTGTTGGACAACTCTGTCGTCAGTGTCTCGGCCACCCTTCGCGCATCCTTGAGATCCCTGATCAGGGTCCAGTCCACCACAGTGCGTTGCAGGCTCACGCCCGCCCACTCGATATAGGTCACCGCGATCTGCTGGTTCGGTCCAGAGGTCAGCGCGCGGATCACCTCATCCGAGGTCAGGGCATTGGCATAGCCGCGCCGCTGGATCTCGAGCTCGTGATAGGTCATCGACCGGGACACATCGACGGCGAGCACAAGCTCGATATCGACCACTTCGTCGCCATTGAGTTGTGCAGCCATTGCGGCGCATGACCCCACGATCCATCCGGCCAGCAGTGCTGCGAAAAAGCGCATTGAGGGAGAGTGCGGGGTGGCATCACGATTGTCGAGAGCCAGCGCCCTCGTCTGGTGGAAAGATGCTTCACAAATCCGTGGTGTCGTCAGGGTGCACCATCGCCACCAAGAAGGCTGAACCGCATGGCGCGCACGGCGCTGTCCGGCGATGTGAGAACCGGCAGGCCCACAGCCTCGGCCACCACTTTCCGAGCGCGTGCGGTGGAGAATTGCGCCAGCATGATCGCATCGCATCCGTCCAACGCCTCGGCGGCCTGGGCCAGCAGCTGGTCATGGCGCGCACCGTCTCCCGCGTTCAACGCAACCATCGCATCAGGCGCACAGGCAGTCTCAAGTGCGACGCTGGGAGCTATAGCGCGGAACTCCGCCTCCATTGGCGGGAGCGAGGGCGCGAAGCTGGCCAGAAGGCCCACCCGTGTGCCCGCCCGCGCTCCTTCCCGGAACATCGCCTCGTTGGGCTTGAGCACCGGGATGGGCACTGTTTCTGCTGCCGCTTCGATACACGGCCCGAAGGCGGAGCAAGTGAACAGGATCCCGTCCGCGCCCGTCTGGTGGGCGTATCGCGCGAGGGTCACAAACCGCCCGGTCATGGCCTGCGTGATCGCCCCGTCCCGCGCGAGGTCCGTCGAGAGGCTGTCGTCCAACAGGTGCACCGACCGAGCCTCCGGCCAGAGCCGGGCAAAGGCCTCATCCACCGGGTCCATGGCGACCCGCACCGCGTGGATCAGCGCGATCCTCACGGGTTCTCCCTTCTGTTCGGTCGTCGGGGCATTCGGCCTCCTCACTCTGCGTGTAGCACTGCAAACGCGCGCGAACTACAGGACGCGACCGGACTAACCTGGCAGATCAAACACCATGGGCGGATAGGCGATCTCGAAATCGCTGTTAACGTTGGTCGCGTTCGCATAGGTCGTGCCGCCAGTCCTCTCCGTGCCCCGGCTGGCATGCACGTGGCCGAAACAGTGCAGCATAGGGTTCAGCCCCTGAAGGCGCGCCGAAAGGTGTTCGCAGCCGAGCGCAAGATCGCGGCTCGACATATCCAGGATGCCCGCGGGCGGGGTGTGGGTGACCAGCACATCCACGTCCTTTGGGACACGCCTCCACGCAGCAACAAGGTCGCGGTCGTCGGCGAAGAAGGCATGGCCCTGGAGCATCGGCACCCATGAGGAGCCATGGAAGGTGAGCCCACGATAGAGCTCCGTCCGATCGTGAAGGAAGACCGCATTGCGAAACGGGTTGGCCGAGGTTTGCGCAGCACGCTCCAGCCCGAGATCATGATTGCCGCCGATGCAGAAGATCCGGTCGAAGCGCTGCCTGCCGAACCATTCGTCGACCTTCCCGACCGCCTCCTCGTCCGGTCGGAACAGCTGTTCGACATCCCCGCAATGGATCAGAACATCGCCTTCAAGGATGCCAAGCGCCTCGTGCTCTCCGTGGGTGTCGCTGATCACGACGATCTTCATTGCATACGTCCTGAAATGGGCGCGCGGAGCGCTGACCGAAATGCGGTCAGACTGTCTTAATCGGCTGAGTTGGTCAACGACGGCGGCGGACGCTCGTGCGGGTTACTCAGACGCCTTCTTTACGTAGATGTCGTCGACACCCAGTGCCTCGACCCGGGCATAGCCCTTGTCTTGCATCAGGGCCGGGATCTCGGTGCCGCCGGTGTTGTTCTCGATGGTCCAGGCCTGCACCTCGTAGGGATCGAAGGGAAAGTCGGAGAGGACCGCCATTTCGCCGCCCTCGACATCGAGTGAGATGAAATCGATCTTCTTGAGGAAATGCTGGTCCAGGATCGCGGGCAGCGGCCGGGTCTTGACCCGGATCAGTTCGCCCTTGTGGCGCGGATCGGACTCAACCTGCTGGCGCAGACCCTCATCATACGACTCAGTCAGCCCAGACATCTGGCTGAAGCCTTCCTGAACTTCCAGGAACTCCGCCTCGCCCTCCTTGTTGGCCACTGCCAATTGCAGGCAGGTTGCGCGACGGAACGACTGGGCCTGCGCGAAGAACTTCGGCGAGGGCTCGATCAGCAGGCCAGTCCAGCCGCGGATTAACTCAAAGAACAGGCAGTTCGACCCGGTGATCCCGTCATAGCCGCCGATCTCGACGAAGACGCCATCGCGCTTGCCGCCGAAGATCCGCTCATCGAGGAAGGCGTCCTGCCCCGCCTGGCTGAAGAACTGGTTGCGCCGCCCGTTCAGCTTCTCGCATTCCCAGATCTGCTGGTTCAGCTGCCCGCGTGTGCGGGCATGGCGGATCTGGCCAGAGAGATCACGCAACAGCCGGTGACCCTCGGCCATGGCCTGCTTGCCGCGCGCGACCATTTCCTTGGCACGGACATATTTGCGTTGAGCCTCTTCCTGGGTGTCGGCCATGTCAGCAGAGCGCCGCCTTGACCTTGGGGCCGACGGATCCGAAGTCCATGCGCCCGGCATGGGCGGCCTTGAGCGCGCCCATCACCTTGCCCATGTCACGGATTGAACTGGCGCCGGTGGTCTTGATGGCATTGGCAACCGCAGCTTCGACTTCGGCCTCGGACAGGGGCTTTGGAAGGAACTCCCTGATCACAGCCTGCTCGGCCCGCTCCTGCTCGACCAGTTCCATGCGACCGGCCTCCTCATAGGCCTTGGCGGAGTCTTCGCGCTGTTTCACCATCTTGGACAGGAGCACCACGATCTCGGCATCCGAAAGCGGCTGGTCGCCCTCCTCCGCCCGCTTGGCAATGTCCTGATCCTTGAGTGCCGCCGACATCAGCCGGAGCGTTGACAGCCGGAGCTGGTCCTTGGCCCGCATGGCGTCTTTCATAGCCGCGGTGATCCTGTCACGCATGATTGGTCCGTCCGTTGCGCCGCCTCGGCGGCTTCGGTGGCGGAACCTAGCACGTGCCAATTGAGAGTCGCAACACCGTCAATTTCCGCTAAACATATGATTCTAATAGTTTAATTAAATTTCGCGACAAACTTGACCGGGCGCGGAGCGACCCCTAGTTTCCCGCGCGAGCCGTAGGTGCGAATCTTTATCGCAAGCGACGGCTCCGGCGGAACAAGACGGGAGTACGGCGCAGGATGACCTCAATCGACACAGGCGCCCGGCTTCTCGAGACCCGCAAACCCACCGCCTGCATCGCGCTCGCCGACGGCACGCTGATCTGGGGCCACGGGTTCGGTGCGGAGGGGGTGATCGCGGGCGAGCTC
>JBCDID010000058.1:0-13469 GCA_038749355.1 Pseudomonadota bacterium
ATGGCATCGTCGACGCCTCGGCAGGCTACTCAACTGAAAACACCACCGGACTCTGGCTCAAAGGCGACGATGCGGCAGGGACGCAGACGCTTTGGGTCAAGGTGTTCGACGGAGCGCAGTGGTCAGATTGGGAAGACTTTGAACTGGTCACGACGCCCAACTCCCCGCCAACAGTGACCATTGCGGATCAGTTCATCTTTGCGGGTGCAGAGCCGATCAACCCAAGCGCAATCGTGGACATCCTTGATGCAGAAGGTGACCCCATTGATCGGGTCGAGCTATGGGACAGTGACGGGATCGACAACTGGCTTATCCATGGCGAAGTAGTCGATGCGTCTCGAGGAGCGTGGATCGACAGCATCGACGCGATCAGCTTGCGCGCCGATGCGACGCCTGGTTCCCAAGTTCTGTGGGTTCGCGCCTATGACGGTGCGTTCTGGTCGGATTGGACATCGTTTGACTTTGAGACGATCGATATCAGCGTCTAGCCTGGAAGATCACCCGCAGCCCTGCCAGCCTCAGTTCGTCCGCGTTTTCACTCTGGCGCCCGGATTGTGATTGAAAGGTCGTCCTTGGTCTCCTTCGACGACCTTACCGGCGAAGGCTCAGATGCCGAACGCAATCACACCGAAGGCGTTACCGGCACTCGATACTTGACACAACTTGGTCGCGATACATTGTCGTCGGGGACCATCTTCGCGCACAGAATCCGGTTTTGGAGGATCTCTTGAAGAACTGGAGCCCTACCATTTTTGCAGTCGCTCTGGCGTTTTTCAACCTCTGCGGCGCGCGTGCTGAGGCGGAGAACCGTGTCGCGTACAGTATCGCGCTGGCAGGTATTGGCATTGGCGACATGGAGATCGCCGTCAGCAGGGAAGGTTTGCAGTATGATGCCCGGCTCGAAGGCAGCTATCGCGTGCTGTTCTGGAGCGGTGAACTGTTCAGCCGCGCGGTTGGGAAAGTCGCTCCGCAGGGCCCGAGCCCGAGCAGCTATCGGTCGACCAGCCGAAGCGACGATCCGTCGGAGACGGTGATCAACTTCGATCTGGGGCAGGGGCCCGTTGACTGGAACCGGACGCCACCGGCTCCGGCCGAATGGCGCGAAGGGCGCCTGCCGCTGAACAAGGAACATCTGCGCGATGCGCTCGACCCGGTGACAGCGCTTGCCGCCTCGGCCCTTGGATCGTTCGGAGGTACAGCACCAGATGTGTGCGAGAAGGCCGTCCGCATTTTCACAGGATTCGTGGTGTTCGAACTGGATTTCCAAGGTGTCGGCGTGAAACAGGGCAACCGGATCGCGTGTTCGGTGATCTATCGCCCGCTGTCTGGGCACCGGGCGGACAGCAGCAGCGTCGCGCGTCTGGCCGAGCCGGGCAGCATCGAGATCCTTTTCGAGCAACTGAACGGTGGTGTGTGGCTCCCTGCGCGCGTCTCCCTGCCGACGCGTGTGGGCAGTCTTGTGGTGGAACGCAGTTGATCGAACGGGCCGCTCTTTGACCTCGGTTTCAGCAATCCCTTTGCCGAGGAGAGCGTGATGATCCTTTTCCTGACGCGCTCCAACCTAATGACACCCGGCGCCCTGGACGTGGAGAAGGTGCCGAAACGGTTCCTGTCACTCGGACGTCGTCTCTATCCTCGCAGTATGCGCAGCAAGCTCTTCTGGCGGACGCTCTTCGAGATGCCCGCCGCCCGGTATACGATCGCGCTTGCGCCCTTCCCGGTCGTGCTGTTCTTCAAACCGGAATGGGCGCTGCCCATCAGCCTCGCCCCGGTTCCCATGGCCATGTTCGTCATGATGTTGGAGGCGCATCTTCTGTCGGTCACCAGCCCCACTGCGCGGCGCGCTTTGGTGAGCGCTGATGTCGCTGATAGGGGGCTGGATACGCTCAAGGCCCGCGCGGTCGCGGCACTGACCCAACTGGTGGCGGCGCGCGAGACCGAGGGCGGGACGTACCACCTCGTGATCGAGCAGTCCGCACTCCTCCGCATCACGCCTTTGACCCATGTCTCTCTGCAGCAGGAGGGCCCCAGACCGCGGATCGCCAACCTGACCGAAGAAGAGCAGGCCATGCTGGCCGAGACCCTGTTCGACGAGGCCTTTGACGAACACGAGCTCAGGCAGATCAACGTGGCCCAGGACAAGATGATCCGGTCATTTGATCTGGATGCACGGGGTGTCTCAGCGCATGCGCGGCTCGCAGCTTTGGCTAACGTGAAAGGCTGAGCAACTGTCCGAAGGGTGGGGTTGCAGATGTCGCGAACGGGACGGCCCAAATCACCGGGCAGTTGGGGACCATGTCGCCGAAGGGGCCATCCAGATCCGTCAGAACCACAATGGCTGACGGGCCCAACGCGACGGCCTGCTCAATCACGTCCACGAACGTGGTGCCTCCGTCGCGCGCGAATACGACCTCGCCGATGTCGCGCTCCATTTCGGCGTCGCGGAGGATAGTGGCGCTGCGGACCTCCTCGTCAAAAACCAGAAGGTGCAGTTCTGCCCGCATGCGTCTCGCAATTCCGGCGACCTGGGCAGCGAAGATATGCAGCCGGTCCTTATCGATGGAACCTGACGAGTCGAGGCCGACCACGATGCGCGGGATCTCCCTGTCCTGTCGGGTCACTGGCTGGAACACTGGCTGATCGGTGCCCTGAGTTCGCGCTGCCGCATCCTGGGCCAGCCAGCGACGTGAGGGCCTGCTATAGTCGGGATTGCGCGCCCGCGTCAGCGCCCGGGTCACCAGCCCGCGCAGAACCGTCTCCCACGGTGTCGTCGCCTCCGGCAGGTCGGAAAGCTGAAACCACAGGGCTCCGATGCCCCGGCCGGCCAGCCGCCCCTGTTCCATGGCCATCGTCAAGCGTTGACGCCACTCGGCCGCCTTGGCGGATGCAGCCTCGGTTGCGGGATCGCTGCTGTCCTCCTCGAGATCGGTGGTGAAGTTCATCTCCGCCGCCGCTGTCCGTACGGCGTCCGCTCGGCGATCAGTCTCGGAAGGTCCTTCGGTCTGCTGCCCCTGCGTACCGTCACCTGCCGCCCCCCGCTGGTGCAGCAACATCATGTAGATCACATCGGAGTCGAGTTCGCTCAGCGCCATCTCGCGGGCCTCTTTTGGCGTGCCGAGTCGCTCCAGCAAGGGGCCCAGCGTCACGGCCGGACGCGGGAGCGCATATCCTGCTTTCAGCAACGTCTCATTGACAATCGCGTCCGCCGCGATGTTGTAGACATCCGCGTGATAGCGTTCGCCAAAGCGCAGCCGCATGGCGTGCGCCCGGGGACCGTGGCGGAACGCGACATGCAGGATGTGATGTGCGGCAAGGCCGACCTGCTCGTGTGGGGCGAGGGCCTCGAAACCGGGGCCGTATTGGATGACCTCTCCGGCAGTCCAGGCGAGGCCCTCCTCCGTTGCCGCATCGCGGTGGTGGCACCAGAGCGCGAGGGCTCCGAGCGCCGGGTCATCCTCGGTCAGCTTTTGCAGCGCCCTGGCCGCGCGGGAAGAGTGTGTCTGAGACCGCGTCGGCATCCGGCCTTATTCCAGCCCTGCGGCTTGCCGGTCGGATGCGTAGGACTGATAGGCCGAGTTAGCGAGGAACTGTTTCCCCAATCCGTCGTCCAGCGCCTTCTGGATCAGCAATTCGAAGCCGTAGGTGCAAAGCTCTGCCAGAGGAATGCGTCCAAACTCCGGCTCGGCGCGGTGGCGGGACAGGTGGCGAATGCCCTCCATGACCTCCACCACATTGTCCACTGTCGCGGACTCCAGAGCGCCAATCAGCCCGAAAACAACAGCGTTCAGGCCATGCAGGCTGGCCGGGTAGAGCGCCCATCGTTCCGAGGTGCCGGCGTCCAGAAGATCCGCAATCTGCGCATTTGCGGCGATCTCGTCCGCCAGCAGCGCAAACTCCGCGGCGATCGCCTCTCCGACAGTGCCCGAGATTAAAACATCGCGCAGATGTCGCGTGGGTTCGGTGTTCAGGATCTGGCTGACCCGTTCCCAAGACCTCGGTGTGGCCGCGATTACCTCGCCGCGTTGCAGGGCGGCTGGGGTCGTCTCGAGCAGGTCAGGCCGAGTCTTGATGAACGCGACGACGGTTGGATGGAGGCCAGCGCGCACGGCATAGTTCTTCAGCCAATCAGACGCGGCGGCCACCACGTGCAGATGCACCAACCGGTCCGAGAGTGCGGTGCCCATCTCGTAGGCTACGGCACCGTCCTCGGCCATGTTCCCTGCCGCAACCACGAAGACCGAGTCCGGGAGCCGGTGCGGACCGACCCGACGTTCCTGCAACAGGCCGTAGACCGCGGGTTGCAAAGCTGGCGGCGCGGCGGTCAGCTCATCCAGGAACAGCACCGAGGGCTGGTCGGGATTGTCGGGCAGGTCTTCAGGTCGGTACCAAACCATGCGCCGGTTCTCGTGGTCGTAGTAGGGTAGCCCGCGCAGATCCTGCGGCTCGATCATCGTGAGGCGCAGATCGAAAAGCTTGGCGCCCAACTCGTCCGCCAGTTGCCGTACGATCTCGGTTTTGCCAACCCCGGGGCGCCCATGCAGCATGTAGGACGCGCGCAAACGTCCCTGCCTTTGCGCGGCCCAACCAGCACGCAGCACCTCGAGGGCGTCACCGGCGGATACGGATCGCGTGTTGAGCGTCATCTGATGTCCCCGCTTGGCAGGCCGAACCCCGATACCGGAGCACTGGGCCGGGCCGCCTTCCAGTATCCCGACTGAAGGCAGATTGTAGCTTGGCCGGGCAGGCTTACCATGGAAGATCTGGTCTTCAGGCGCCGTTGTCCTGATCGGGACGTCCTGGCGATGTCGGACACGGTCCCGCCGGTACTGGTGTGCCGGAAACCGCAAAACTCTGTTGCCCGAACGCGAACTGGTGCGGTTGCACGCGGTCCCTAGATCTTCGCGGAAAGGAGAAGACCAATGCTCCATACATACGAAATGCGTGAACATGACATGCCCGAAGAGCTGGGGTTTCTGTTGCAGCGCTATCCCCGTGAGGAATGGGAGGCCCATCCGGGCTTCAAGGATAAGACCCGCCATTGGATGGGTGCTCACCAGATGTTCCGGCGGGTTGCCGAGCGCGTTCGCCTTGATACCGAAGCAGTGTTGAACAAGGACATTGCTCTGGACGACTACGTTGGGCGCTTGTCCTATTTCGGCGGGAACCTCGTGGGCAATCTTCATGGCCACCATGGCTGGGAAGATCACGAGTACTTTCCGGAGCTTTCCGCAGCCGATCCCCGCTTTGATGCGGGTCTGGAACTGCTGGAACAGGATCACGCCGATCTCGACTTGGTCCTGGATGACATGACGCGAAAGGCGAACCGTGTCATCAAGCTGTCGAGTTTGGATGAAGGTCAGGCTCTGGATGAGGCCAACGCGGTCCTTCCGGCGGCTGAGGCGATCGAGGCATTCCTCCATCGTCACCTGGCTGATGAGGAGGATCTGGCCGTGCCGATCATCCTTCACCACAAGCTGAGAGGATAAATGGCTCAAGACAGTTCCACCCAGGAAGATCAGAACGACGTCAAAGCCCGCCGCGCGCGAGGTGAATTCGTGCGCGGCGTCAGCGGGTTTCGTCATGCGATCGGGGACGCGGCGTTTCCGGCCGAGCCCGGTCGCTATCACCTGTTCGTCGCGCTAAATTGCCCGTGGTGCCATCGGGTGACGCTCGCGCGGGCAGTGCTCGGCCTGCAGGATGTGATCACAATGGACGTGGCCTTTCCCAACCGGACAGGTGGGGATGATCCGGCGGGGCCCAATCTCTGGGAGTTTGCGCCGGACCGCATCGCCAGTTTGACCGGCGGACCTCTCTCCGAATGCACCTCTGAGACGGGCACCGGGGCCGGGCTCCGCCTCGCCAAGGAAATCTACCAGCGCGAAGGCTCTGACGAGCAATCCGTGCCGATCCTCTACGACAAGAAGACCGGTCGGATCGTCAGCAATGAAAGTGCCGAGATCATCCGGATGTTCGATGCCCATGCCGGGGCTTTGGGTAGCGCTTTGCCGCACCATCCCCGGCTGGCTCCCGAAGAAGAAGCTGTGAGGGAGGAGGTCGCGAGGTTGAACGACCGGATCTACACCACGATCAACAACGGCGCTTATAAGGCTGGGTTCTCGTCGGATCAGGAGATTTACGCCAAGGCGTTCCAAGCCTATTTCGAGACGCTGGCGTGGCTGGAGGATCTGCTCTCCGACGGGCGCCAGTTTTTGACGGGAGACGTATTCACCGAGGCCGATCTGCGTCTCTTTCCGACGCTCTATCGCCACGATCCCGTCTACTATCTGCGGATGAAGCTGAACGGAGCCCGCATTCTCGACTATCCGAACCTCTGGCGCTGGCTATGCCGTGCCTACGCGCTGGAGGGGGTCGCCGAAGCGGGATCACTCGTGCACTGCCGTCAGGGTTATTTCGGCAGATCCTGGAACGGCGTGGTTCCGTTGGGGCCCACCCAGCCAATGACCTATCCGGACGCTTACGAGCATCCCCAACTGGCCCGCGCCGAGAGTTCCGACAACTGACACCAGATGCCTGAACCGCGATTTTGCGCAACGGGCAAGTCGACCAAAACGCGTCGGTACAAACAGCGAGAACAAGATTTGAGGGCTGTGGCTGTAGGCGAATGAGCATCGCTTTCAACGGGACAGTTTCGGCTAAGTCTAGATCTGTCGGTACAAAATTATATATTTAAAACAATATTTTATCTCTGCGCTCTGTTCCGTCTGAACCGTCAAAGTGAACTTGCAAACTGTGTCCTAACACCGGAGTTTTTGTGCAGAGGTCGACCTCTTATTGACAGCCAATGACTGTACAAACTACCGATTTTGTGCTGCTCGCGGCTGGCCGGTCTTCCTGTCCAGCATGTTGGGAACGTTCGCTGAATTCGGGATCACCCGAGGCGCTTGAAACGCGGGACAGCCATGCAGAACACAGAATATTCAGTTGGGTTCGTGGACAGCACGACCATTCAGATCCGCCTGGAACTCGGCACCATCGACTTCGCCAGTTATACGACGGATATCCCTGACAACATTCACCATGTGAACGAAAGCGATGGCTACGCCTTTGACATTGACGGGAACCTGATCGGGCGCCTGCGCGGCAAGGACAATCAGTTCTTCGTGCCTCTCGACACCTACAACCCATCGGCCATCGAAGATGTGTTCGACTGGGTCGATGTGGGCGGGGTGCGCTCGGCCCCTGCCGACAATCTGTCCGCATGGTCCGTGACCGTCGATGGCCAGCCCGTGACGGTCACCGGCATATCGCGCAAGGCCAACATTCTGGAGACAGCCAATACCGGCTGGCAGCTTGACTACACGACGCTGCAGAACGTGTTCCTGGAACTCGACCAGCCGCTGGACCCCGGCGCCGAGATTGTCATCAACTTCAACGGGACCGGGTTCGAGGCGATCACCGCGACCTATGATCCGGTCGCCACGATCTCCGAGGCGATCCACGTGAACCTCGCGGGCTTCGACCCGGACGACGCGGTGAAGACCGCCTATCTCTCGAGCTGGAACGGGTTCGACTATGACCCGGACCACGAGCGCGGCGGCGAAGGCGTCCCGCAAAGCTTCGCACCGGGCCTGACCTATTCCGTGATCGACGAGGGCACCGGCCAGACCGTGCTGACCGGCCAGACCACGCTGGCGCAGGCCGTCGGTCAGGGCTCGAATTTCTGGCAGAACTATGCGCTGACCGATGTCTGGCAGATGGATCTGTCCGATCTGACGGAGGCGGGCGACTACCATGTGGTGGTCGAAGGCGTCGGGCGCTCGCAAAGCTTCGAGATCGCGGACGATCATTGGGACGACATCTTCGATCTGGTGTTCAAGGGCTACTACCATCAGCGGTCCGGCATCGCGCTGGAGGAGGAGTACACCGACTGGACCCGCCCCCGCGCGCTGCATCCGGATGACGGCATCACCATCCGCCAGACCACCGTCCAGATCATCGACACGTCCGAGGCCTATGACGGCTCTCTGCCCAAGCCCTTCGAATTCTGGGAAGGGAACCTGACCGGTGAGACCGTCGACGATGCCTGGGGCGGCTGGCACGATGCGGGCGATTTCGACCGGCGCACTCAACACATGCAGACGACGCGCAAGCTGATCGAGCTGCACGAGTTTCAGACCGACTGGTCCGAGGGATACGACGGCAACATCCCGGAATCCGGCGACGGCATCCCGGACCTGTTGAACGAGGCGATCTGGGGGACCGAAGTGTTCCGCCGCCTCCAGCACGACGATGGCGGGGTGCCCGGCGGGATCGAAAGCGCGAGCTATGGCGGGTACGGTGACAGCTCGTTCACAGACCAGCGGGACCTCTATGTCTATGCCCCGGATGTCTGGACGTCGTGGGAGTATGCGGCCACCGCGGCCAAGATCGCGCGTGCGCTCGAGCCCTATGACGCGGACGAGGCTGCCGCATGGCTGGCCAGCGGGGTTGCCGCCTTCGACTGGGCCGAAGCGCGCGTGCCGCCCGCGGCCGAGTATGACAACGGGTTCTTGCCCACGGCGCGCAATCTGGCGGCGGCCGAACTGTTCGAGACGACGGGCGAGACACGGTTCAAGGATCTCTTCGCCCAGACGTTCGCCTATGCAGGCGACGACGCCGTCGAGTGGTACGAGAACCAGTATGACGCTGCCTGGCTCTATGCCACCTCCGGGCAGGCAGGCGCCGACGCGGCGCTGAAGACGCTGGCGCTCAGCATCATCGAGGACCGCGCCGAATGGTTGCTGGAGAACGGCACCAACTCGGGCTTCGGCTTCGTCCATGACCCCTATTCGCCCTATGGCTGGGGGGCGACGGCGTCTCAACCGACCTATTCGGCGGACTTCCTGGTGCGAATGCACGCGCTCACTGGCGATCAGGCTTATCTCGATGCGATCACGCAGGACGTGGACTATGCGCTGGGTGCGAACCCGCTAAACATGTCCTTCATCACCGGGCTCGACCAGATCGTCCCCGGCGCGCGCCAGCCGGAGGAGGTTCTGCACGCGGACATGGACGTGCTGGGCATCGACCCGCCGCCGGGGATCACGCTCTATGGCGAGCACAACGTCTTGGACTACGGCTGGGGTGGCTGGCACAGCGAGATGTGGGAGGAGACCTGGCCGAACTACTACGACGCGCCCGTGCACGAAAGCTGGAACGGCGCTTATGGGTTCGTGCCCGTGACCGAATTCACGGTGATGCAGGGGATGGAGGACATGACCTTCGTCGCCGGTTATCTCGCGGCCCTCGCAGCGGCGGATAGCGGGCCCCGGCTCATTGAAGGCACACCTGACGCGGATACTCTGGACGGCACGGGCTCCGACGAGACGGTCATGGCGCTTTCAGGCGATGATATGGTCGATGCAGGCGGCGGCGCGGATTTCGTGGACCTCGGCGAGGGCAATGACACGGGATATGGCGGCGACGGCACGGACACCCTGAGCTTCGCCACGCTGGCGGGCCCGGGCTTCGTCGTGGACGGTCAGGAATTCGGTATCTCGGTGTCTCTCGCCGGGCAGGGGACCGCACAGGATACAGGACAGGGCAGCGACACCTTCGACGGGTTCGAGAACCTCGAGGGCAGCGGTTATGGCGACATCCTGACGGGCGACGATGCGGCCAATGTGCTGACCGGGCTCGGCGGCAGCGATGTGCTGGACGGCGGCGGCGGCGATGACGAGTTGCTGGGCGGCGAAGGCTTCGACGTGGTCGAGGGCGGGCAGGGCGCGGACAGCTTGTTCGGTGGCACCGGCGGCCACTCGATCGAAGGCGACATCGTCAGCTATTTCAGCGCGACAGGACCACTGGTCTTCGACTTCGGAACGCGCGTTTCGGAAATCGATCCCCGCAGTTCGGCGGAGATCCTCGAGGACATCATCGGAGACGACATCGAGGGCGTGGCAGGCGCTTCGGACCACTCCAACACCTTCCTGGCTGAGGACCTCACCGGGATGACGCTCTTTCTCGGCGGCAGCCAGGCAGACACCTTCCAGGGCGGCTCGGGCGTGGACCAGCTGATCGGGCTCGGCGGCGGTGACGTGATGTACGGCAACGATGGTGGCGACGCACTCGTCGGCGACGCCGGAGACGACGACTTTTACGGTGGTTCAGGTGCAGACGTGTTCTTCTTCGATGGCGTTGATGGCAACGATACCATCCACGATCTCGAACTCGATGCGGACCTGATCTATTTCACTGGCGGCAACTTGGTCCGTTCAGTTGTGACCTTCGAAGATGCGGATGCAGATGGGAATGGAGTGACGGACACGCTGATGACCTACGACGTCGGGGGCGTGGTGTCGTCGATCACCATCATCGACCACGATGCTGCGACGGTTGAGACGCAAGCGACAACCGTGTTTGGATAGTCCGATTGAGATTGCGAGTGGTGGCATGTCAGAGCCCGTTCCACGCATGTCGCTGCAGATCGACGACGCGTAGCGTCGGATTCTCAGCTCAATCGAGCCAGCAGCCGGCGGGCCACTTCCGGGGCGGTCGTGTACTTGATCCCGGTGAGACTGAAGAGACCCCTTGGCCCGCTATGTGCGCCATGATCGTGGATAAGATCGGTATCCGTCAGTTCCGTGCTGCCGGGGCTGAACGCAGGTAGGAGGCCCGCAGTGACCTCCGCGACATGCTCCGGCCCGGCCTTCAGCCCTGGTAGCGCGCCGTTAAGCGCTGTCAGGAAACTCGATATCTGTTCGGGCGAAGCGTTGGGGTCCGCCCCCGACGCCGCGTCCCAGGGTGCATACCACGTGCCTGCGAAAAGCTGTTCCCCCTTCGGATAGACAAACATCATCGCCCCGCCTCCGCCCGGCGGAAGCAGAGAAAGCCCGAGCTCTGCTTGCGGCTTCCGGTTCATTGACAAGTTGAATCCGAGCGTGGGGTGGAAGATCGCTGGGGCGGACGGGTCCGCATCGGGCGGCCGTATCTACACTGCACACGGATGCGGCTCAATCGTTGCGCCCGTCCAGCACTGTCTGCACCCAGCTCCACTTCGAAGCGCACATATCGTCCAGCCCGTACTCGGCCCGGAAGCGCAGCTCTTCCGCTGCCCGGCGAACCCGCATAGCCGGTCGATCACCGAGGCACGCGGATTGGAGAAGTCGTCCACGCTCACCACCCTGTGCCCCGCCGCGGCCAGTGCCAGATATGTGTGCGAGCCGATGAAACCCGCGCCGCCGGTCAGCAGAACATTCGCCCTTCACACCCCTCGACTATCCCCGCCAGGACGAGACGCCCCCAATGATGCCATCCATGACGACGATGCGCGATGATTGTGTATTACGGGCCGCCGAAACGCTGTAAGGCAACAGCGTGACTCGAATTTGGACGGCATCGCTTCAATGAAAAAGTTCGCTGCTGATATCTATCGCTGGCTGAGGCATCTCGTCCGCGTTGGCAGGGGACGGTGGCGTCTGGCGCGGCAGGCGCGCGCCCTTGCGGCCGCCTCCGGGGACTGGGTCATCCTGCTGTCGCTCGGGCGCAAGGGCCAGTCCCAGAACGTGGCGCGCGAGGCCGTGGCACAGGGCTTCAGGGTCTTCGTGCTCTGCCCGGAATTTCCCGCACTCGAGGCCCCCTTCATGCATGGCTGGCGGCGCGTGCCCGGGTTGAATGATATCGACACTGTCCGGGACTTCGACGGCCTCGTCCGCGACCTGCAGCCCCTGGCACCCGTGGCCGTGCTGCTTGAGGGCAAGAACCTGCTGCTGCCGGCCCAGACCAGGCTGGCGCGCGCCTTCGGGTTGCGCCCGGTCGGCGAGAAACCCACCCATGCCTCGAACTCGAAGATCGCCATGCGCCAGGCGCTGGAGGATGCGGACGGCGCGAAGCTGCCCTGGCAGGAAGTGACCGATACCCGGGCCCCCATCACCATCCCCCTGCCCGCGATCTACAAGCCGGACATGGGCACCGCCTCCAAGGGTGTGCGGCTGATCACCTCTGCCGAGGATCTGCAGCGCGAGGACGTCCATGACGCGGCGATCGCCGCCGATATCAGCGTTGGCGAGCGCCGCCTGCTGGAGGGCTTCGTCAAGGGCCGCCAGTTCGACATGGAAGGCATTGCGCGCGACGGCAGATACCTGCTTCTGGCCTGTGTCGAGGAGTATTACGAGGGTCGTCCCCCCTATTTCCCGCCAGCCTGGCATTACTTCAACCCGCCGCTCGGTCCGGCCCTTGCCGAGCGCCTGGATGCCGCGATGAACAGCTCCCTCAGCGCCGTGGGCGTGCAGGATGGGGCCTTTCACATGGAGATGCGCGTGGACGAGGCGGGCAATGTCTACCCGCTCGATTACGCCAACCGCATGGGCTACAACAAGCTGGTCTCGGCCGCCTCGGGCGTGAGCTTTGCCGGGAGCTATGTCGGCGTGATGACCGGCACGCTCGCATTGCAGGATGTCGTGTTCGATCGGCGGGCCATTCTGAACGTGTTCTGCCAGGATCCGCGCGACATGACCCGGGCCAGGGACTTCCGGCGGCGCTACCCCGAGAACGTGTTCTGGTTCAGCCCCGCGCCCAGCCATATCGGGCATACCGACATTCACGGGCGGATCACCATCATCGATGATGACCACGAGGCCATCGTGGCCAAGCTGGAGGAGACCGGGCTGCTGCCGCCGCAGTTCGCGACCTTCTATGGCCCCGAGCCCCGTTGACCGGGTCCCCGCCATGATGGACGGGCAGAGGCGGTTCTGGTCGAACTTCCGCGCACTGGCCAGCGCCAATGCGGCAGCACTGGCCATCACGGTGGGGCTGGCGCCCGTGCTGTCATGGCTCTACCCGCCGACCGCCTTCGGCTACCTCGCCTATTTCATGTTCGCCTTCCAGCTTGCCATCGCGGTCTGCACCTGGCGCTTCGACTGGCTGGTGCCCAATGCCTGTTCGACGGCGGAGGAGATGGCGCTGCTTGTGCTGGGGGGCTGTGCCCTGCTGCTCATCTGCACAGCACTTCTGGCCGCAGTGCTTCTGGCGCCAGCGGCCCTTGCGGCCTGGGAGGGGTACGCAGCAATCGGCGATTACCTGTTCCTGCTGCCCGTGGCGGTGCTGGGCATCGGTCTGCGCCTGCTGGTCTCGGCCCGCTTCGTGCGCACGAGCACGCTGCGCCCGGTCAGCTACGTCAAGATCTTCGAGACGGTCGGCAACGGGGTACTGGCGATCCTGTTCGGCCTTGCCGGGGTCGCGGCGATGGGGCTGGTGGGCGCGCGTGTCGGGGCGTCCTGGCTCGGGATCGGCTATCTTCTGCGCCGGCACAGCGTCGGGCGGGCCGATCTTGCCCGGCTCAGCACCCGGCGGGTGCGGGTGGTGCTGGCGCGCAGGTTTGCCACGGCGACAGGCGCTGCGGGCGTGAGCTTCTTCAACGCGCTCAGCATCGGGCTGCCCATTGTGGTGCTGGGCTGGTCGGTGAGCGTGGCCGAGCTCGGCCTCTACCTGATGGCGACACAGCTTGTCTCGACGCCGATCCGGATCGGCGC
>JBCDID010000059.1:0-13446 GCA_038749355.1 Pseudomonadota bacterium
CATCGCATCAAGGCCGAAACCCGTCAGCTAAAGAGCCGATATACGTAAGTCCGTCAGTCGACAAACCGACCAGACCACCCGCATATCCCTTCTTAGAGATATCATTGTCAAAGAACGCGGCGACAAACATGCGCTGTTGCTGGTTAAACCAACTCCACCGCTGCTCGCATCGCCAGATTGTGTCGACGTCGTTGCGCCGAGAGCCGGTATCTACGGATTTGCCTCTACTTCGTCAACACGGAAATCGAGAAAATTGTCACTTTTTCTCCGCATCTTCCGCGCGGGCGAGCATCTTGGACAATCGCAGCGTCCGTGCGAACGCCGCCGTCAGCGAAAACATGAACCCTTTCCACCCCCCGGTGAAGTGGCGCCTCAGGACGAAAAACTTGAGGAAACTCAAAGGCATCTCGAAAGGTAGGCGCCATATCAACCCGGTGCGCGAACGCGCTTGTCCGGCCTCCGCCGCATAGCTGGAGTACCAGTTTTCCTTCTCCACGAAATGCGCCCAGGAGGTCAGCGGGAAGTGCCAGATCGGTGACGTGAGCTGCCGTGCCGCCCCGGAATGCTCTACACGATCGAACAATTTATGGTCCCGATACCCGCCCACAGACCGATGATAGAGGCGCACCACATTATAGTCATTCGCCCATGGGCGCGGACGCGCGTCGCCGGGGTAGACATTCAGGATCCGGACCCGCCACGCACCGGGTTCGCCAGCGGCAAGTCGGATTTCCTCGGCCAGTTCCGGCGTCACAACCTCATCGGCATCGACATTCAACAGCCAGTCATGGGTGCAGAGCCCCTCGGCGAACACTTTCTGCGGCCCGTAACCGTCGAAATCCCGATGCTCGACCCGGGCCCCGGCAGCCTTCGCGATCTCTGTGGTGCCGTCCGTGGACCCTGAATCGACCACGACAATCTCGTCCGCCCAGGCCAGCGCCTCCAGCGTGCGCGGCAAGCGGTCGGCCTCGTTCAGCGTGATCAGAAAAGCGGAGATCCCAGCACTCATGAAGGCCCGCTAACACGTCACGCGCAGGCGGTCAAAACGGGCCTGTTGCGGGTAGAGCGCGCGGTAGGCCTGGAAAACGGATCCATATCCGCGGCGATATACGTTAATTGTCCGCTAAATTGATATTGCACTATCAGATACGAGGATATCCTCGTTCCGGGAGTGTAGATGTACATCCATCAGGGGGCTGGCTGGACTGGCTGACGTGGGGGCGGTTTACTCTTCATCAACCATGATGGAGGACGTTATGCCCGCGACCCAGATGATCGTCTGCGCCCAGCCCGAGGCTGCCGAGGCGGGTGCCCGCGTGCTCATGAAGGGTGGCAATGCCGTCGATGCGGCCATGGCCTGTGCCCTGGTCGCAGGCGTGGTCGATCCGCAGATGTGCGGGATCGCAGGGTTTGGCTCGTGCCAGATCTGGGATCCGGGCTCGGGCAGGCACGAGGTCATCGACTTCCACGGCAAGACACCTTTGGCCGCGACTCCCAGCATGTGGGAGGACCGGCTGGAGGGCGAGACAAGGGACGGCTTCGGTTTCGTCCTCAAAGACAATGTGAACGACCTTGGCTATGGCGCGGTCACGACGCCGGGCTCACTGCTGGCCTACTTCGAGGCGGTCCGGGACTACGGGTCATGGGACTGGGCCGATGTGGTGGCGCCCGCCGTCGCACAGGCTGAGGCAGGGTTCTTCGTGCGCCCTCATGTGCACCATTGGTGGACGCATGGGGCCGACCAGGGGCGGGTGCAGGTCGACGACCGGCTCGCATTCTCGGCGACCGGGCGTGAGATCTACTTTAGGCCGGATGGCCGCGTGAAGAAGATCGGCGAGCTTGTCGCCAATCCGGATCTGGCACGGACCCTGGCGATGATCGCTCGAGACGGTGTCGACGTCTTCTACCGCGGTGAGATAGCCGACCGGATCGATGCAGACTTCGCAGCCAATGGCGGGCTGATGCGTAAGGCGGATCTGGAGGCTTACAGAACCACCCGCACCGAGCCGCTGCGCGGGACCTATCGCGGGCTCGGCATCACGACCAACCACCCGCCGGGTGGCGGCATCATGTTGGTCGAGATGCTCAACATTCTCGAGGCCTTTGATCTGGCCGGGATGGGACACAACTCGACCGAGTACATTCGCGTTGTCTGCGAGGCGATGCGGGCGGCGACTGCAGACAAGGATGCCCATGTTGGCGATCCGGCCTTTGTCGATGTGCCGGGGCATCTGGTCGAGAAGGCCTACGCTGCAGGGATCGCCGCGCGGATCAAGGCCGGGGAGCGGATGCGAGTGACGCGGCTCGGTCAGCCCGAGCCGAAGGACACGACACATGTGGTCGTGGTCGATGGCGACGGGATGTGCGTGTCCATGACCCATTCGCTGGGGATGCCGTCTGGCGTGATCACCGATGGGCTTGGCTTCATGTACAATGGCTGCATGGCCGTGTTCGATCCGCGGCCTGGGCGGGCGGGATCGATTGCGGCGGGCAAGTCGCGGTTCTCGTCCGTCTGTCCCGCGATCGTCTGGCGGGGGGAGGAGCCCGTCTACGTGGTCGGCGCGCCCGGGGGGACGCAGATCGCCATGGGCGTGTTGCAGGCGATCCTGAACGTGGTCGATTTCGACATGTCCGCGTTGGAAGCCGTGTCCGCCCCCCGGTTCTCCGCAACCTCGGACTCGATCGACATCATGAACCGGATCCCGGGCTATGTGGTGGAGCCTTTGCAGGCCGAGGGCTACGAGGTCATCCGCTCGGCCATGGGCTTCGGGATCGCGGCGGTCCATGGGATCCGGATCGACGATGGGCAACTGACAGGGGGAGCCGATCCCGGCCATGATGGGGTGGCGCTAGGCGTCTGATCCAAGCGCGATCACGTGGTCGGCAAGCGCGGCTGTTGCGGGGCGGTGCGAGACCATGATGACCGTGGCCCCGTCGCGTGCAGCGAAGATGGCGCGCAGGACCTGTTCCTCCGCGGCCACGTCCAGAGCATTTGTCGCCTCGTCGAGGATCATCAACCGGGGTCGCCGCAACAACGCCCTGGCCAGCGCGAACCGCTGGCGCTCGCCGCCGGAAAAATGGCTCCCATCAAGCCGGAGCTCCGTGTCCAGACCATAGGGCAGGGCGCGGACGATCTCTTCTGCTCCGACGACGGCGAGCGCCTGCCAGATCGCCGTATCATCCTTCGTCTCGGTTCCCCATGTCAGGCTGTCGCGCAATGTCTCGGCAAGCGGCACCGATGTCTGGCCGACATAGGCCAACGACCGGGCAATAGCGGATCGGGCGCTTGCGTCGAACGGCTTCCCGTCGATCAGAACAGACCCGGTATCCGGCGCGGACAGCCCTGCGATCAGATCGCAGAGCGTGGTCTTCCCGGAGCCCGATGCCCCGGTGACCGCGGTGATCCGGCCGGGGGGTATGTGCGCATTCAGCCGGTCCAAAACCGCTGGCAAATCCGGGTCCGGCGCGAGGGATACCCTGTCAAGTTCGAAGCCCGGCGCTGTCGCCCATGCGCTGCCCTCATCCGGAGCAGACTTCGGCAGATCCCGAGTGAGTGCCTGCGCATCCCGCCATGCGGCCTCCCCATGTCGTACGGCGAGCGCAGTTGCCTGCAAGGACTGCAAAGGTGCGGACAGCCGAACCATGAGGACAAGGAGCACGATCAGATGCTCCGCAGGCACGTCGAACCATTGATAGCCGATCACCACAGCGCCGATCGCCATAAGTGCGGCTGCGGTTTGCAACGCCAGCGAGGCCAGCGACCCGTCGCGCTGGACCGCCACGACCTGGCCCGAGAAGCGCGAGGCCGCGCGTGTGAAGTCCTCCAGATAGCGCCGTTCCAATCCATGCGCCTTGGCGGTCTTCAGCCCGGTCAGGAAACCTGTGGTGGTGGAGAAGAGCTGATAATCCTCGACCGTCATCCGTTGACCGAGCCGCGCCGCGCGTCGCCGGATCGGCGCCAACGCCAGTAGGATCAGCCCGCTGCACAGCGCCACGATCAAGGCCAGCACCGGAGAAAGCCAAAGCGCGAGCCCGGCCTGCACCAAGAGAAGCACAAGCGCGCTCGCCCCCCGAAGGAGCGCGCCAATGGCCTGTGCCGCCCGGTCCATGTTGCGGCTGAGCGCGTGGGCGATGCGTCCATGTGCCAGACGGGCGGCGGCGCTCCACGGCGCGTCTGCGAGTTGTCCGAATAGTGCGCTGCGCATCTCCGCCACGAAGCCCTGTTCTAGCCGGGCCAGCAGAATGTTGCGGCCATGCAGGATCCCGAAGCGCAGCAGGATCAGTGCCGCGAACACACCCAGCACAAGCAGAAGCGCGTCGGGTCCGTCCGGCAGATAGCCCGCGAGCTTGCCGGTCAAACCGGCTTCCTCGCCACTGCCCAGCAGCACCGAGATGACAGGTACTAGGAGCAGGATGCCCAATCCCTCCACGGCCGCGCCTGCCAACGACAGAGCGAGCGCCCCCAAAAGCCGGATCCCGGCCCAATCAACGAACGCGCGGGAGAGCCTCTTGCCGGTCACTTGGCGCCCCAGTGTTCGGAGAGTAGGTCCAAGGTCTCGTCCATCCGGGCGGCATCCCAGGGACGTGCGAGGCGATAGGTCCTGACATGCGCGCTTAAAGCGGCGATCTGCTCAAAATGCCTGCCCTCGGTCCCGATCAGCCGCAGATATTCCGGGCGATAAGTGTTGCGCGCGATTATGGCCACGGCCTCAAGCCCGTTCATGCGGGTCAGTTCCGGCGTCGCCTCCGTCCGTTCGAGAAGCACAATCTCCGACAGAGGCACCGGCGTCTCCGGCCCGGGACAGGGGTTTTCGACGAAGATCTTCTCATATGACTCTGCGATGCGGGTCTGTCCGGCGGTTTCCAGCCGATCCGCCGCGTCCTGACAGAGCTTGAAGACTCGAGCACCAGGCCAGGCCCGGGGCGCGTGCCCTTTTTCCCAGTCCAGAGGCAGCGTGTCATCCCCGAGGACCGCATGCCCGCGCGCGGCCAGATGGGCAGCCAGTGTGGATTTTCCGGCCCCGCTCGGTCCCGTGAAGAGCGTGATCCCCGAGGATTGCACCACAGCCGCGCCATGCAGGATGACCTGACCTCGCTGGTGAAAGAGCATCCCGATGGCCGAGCCGATCAGGTAGAGGCGCACCATCCCTGGATCGCCGCCTGGCATGGGGCTTACATCAATGCGGTTGCCTCCGGTCACGAGATAGGCGGCCACATCCGGGACAATGATCACCGGCCCGAGCGGCGATGCCTGGAACCCGTCATATTCCCAGGTCTGGGGTTCCGCGTCCGCCGCGGCCTTGGCGGCACGCTCTCCCGTCTCTATCACGGCGTCCGGGTCACTTGCATCGGCCGGTGTGTACTCGGTCAGCGCGATATCCGACTGGAACAGGAGGCCGCTGCCCCGATAGAAGGCAGGCGTTGTCATTGCAGGGCGGGCCGCCCCCTGAACCTGCTGACCAGCCCGGCCAGCCCGAGGCGAATCCGCCGCCACAACGCATAGCGCAGCACGCCCATGATCTGAGCCGGGCCGTCAGCCAGTTGCAGCGAGACGATGTTGGCCGACAGCTTGTAACGCCAGGTTCCAGGTGCGATCTCCGGCGCCTCGATTACGCGGCACATCTGTGCCTCAAGCCGGGTCGTGGGCGAGGGCCGCGTCGCCAGCGAGACGGGAAGGGGGCTGCCGAGCACCTGATGCGACAGACGGAGGGCCAGCGCCAGGGGTGCTTCGCCACCGAGCTTGCGGGACAGCTCGAGGTCCTCCTCCAGCCCGTCCTCCCCCCGCGCATGCGCGAGCCTGCCAATATCCGCGAGCCACTTCAGCCGGGCCCAGGCGTGCATCGATCCATGCCCCGCGAGGTAGACGAGGTTCGCGCAGTCATTGGGCACACGCACAGGCCCAAGCGATGTATCCTGCACACGCGTCAGCTTTTCGTCGCCTGTGAAGTCAGGCCAGCCGGCATAATGCGAGGTGCGCCAGTGCAGCTCGATCGGCAGCGAGACCCGACCGCCGTGAAACTCGAGATCATAGCACTCTTCGGCCAGGGCCCGCGTGCCGACCAACCGCCCGCGCAGGCGGTATTGCGGGGCAGGCCTGTAATCCAGCGCTTCCAGCACTCCCGCCGCTGCGCCGATCTGTGCCGGCGGCACCAGAATGTCGATGTCCCGCGCGTGCCGGTTGCCTGCGCTGCCGTAAAGATGCTCGGCCAGTGGCAGGCCTTTCAGCACCACCGGATCCACATCCACCTCCGCCAACCGTGCCAGCAACTCACGCAGGGCCGCCCCCTGTCGCAGGGTCTCGATAGTGCAGGCACGGGTCTCCCGGCGGATCTCCTCGACCGTTGCGGGCGGTGCGCCGAGGCTGTCGACGTGCAGGGCCACGACCTGGGCCACGCGGTGACGCACACAGGCGAGATGATTGAAGTTGTGCCAGTGGGCCGGGGTCATGCTGGCGGCAAGCTCCAGCGTTGCCTCAGAAGGTTCGGTGACAAGGCATCCACAGACGACGCGCAGTGCGATGGGCCAGTGCTCTGGTGCTGCGCTCATGCGAAAGTGCCCACCACGGCGAAGCGGTCGAGATCGCGGTCGCCGTTCACGACGAGCCGCCCCGTCTGCACCCAGGCATGGGCACGCTCGTCCGCTGTGGCCCGCTCGGAAGGATCGCGGGCGAGGCCGAGGAACACGGTCGCAGGAAGGTTCCGTTTCGTCAGCATGCGCCGGGTTGCGATTGCCTGCTGGAGGCAGAGCGCGCGGAACGGCATCCAGGCGGCCGCGCGCGCCACTACCGCGCCGATCTGTGCCGCAGCGATCTCGTCTTCGGGGGGCACGGGCAAGGGCATGTGCTCATCCGCAGCTTCGCCAAGTTGCTTCGTGTAGACGGCAGCCGGCCGCATGGTGAGAAGGCGCGCCCTGAACAACTCCCAACCGGCTTCAAGCGCCATGCGCCTCAGCCGCCCCGGAATGCGAAAGAAACTGGTGAGCTTAGGCCGCCTGGCCATCCTGGACCTCGGTGACCAGCCCGTTCTCGCGTAGATCCTCGGCAAAGCGCTTGACCTGAGCGCGGCATGTGTCCGCCTCCACATCGTACTCGGAGGTCAGCACTGATACGATGTCGTCGATGGAGCGGGGCGCCTCAAGCAATTCCCAGATGCGCTGCGCAGTCTCGGCCACGGCGAAGTACTTTCCCGCGGAGACGCTCATCATCATTGTCTGATTGCCGACCTGGGTCGCGACGAAATCGGACCCGCGTGCAATCACCGATGCCTCCGTTAGCTCTGCCATGTCATCTCCGCACTTCTATGGCCACCGGCTTCTCCGGGATTCCGCGCTGGCTATACACGGAAAACCGTAACCAGCCAATTATGACACGCGCGCACCCGGCCAACAAATACGGCGGTGTCACAATTGCGGAAGACCCAGGCGTTTGCGTTGACTTGCGCGGCTCCCAGGGTACATCGCATGTCAACGATAAGGGAGTGAGTGATGGTAGCGAGACCGATCCGGGGTCTTCTGTTCGACAAGGACGGGACGCTGTTCGATTTCGCGCTGAGCTGGTCAGGAGTGCTGGATGACACTCTCGCTGCCTTGACCGGGGATCGCGTGCTTCAACAACGCATGGCCGCGGCCACCGGATACGACAAGGCGGCGGGGCGCTTCGAGCCGGGCTCGCCTGCCGTCGCGGGGGCGCTGGACGAAGTGGCCGCCATGTGGGCCGAGTTCCTGCCACAGCACCGCGCCATCGACATCCTTCAGATCGCCGACCGGATCGCGACCGAGGCCGTGAATGGCGGCTCATTGGTGCCTGCGGTCGAGGATCTGTCCGCTTATCTCGCCGGGCTGGTCGCACAAGGCTATGTGCTTGGGATCGCGACGCACGATTCCGAGGGTGCGGCCCGGGCGCATCTGGAAGGCTTCAACGCGCTCGCTCATTTCACCTTCGTTGCGGGCTATGACAGCGGACATGGGCTCAAGCCGGGGCCGGGGATGCTGCTGGCCTTCGCGAAGGCGACCGGCCTTGCGCCCGCCGAGATTGCCATGATTGGCGACAGCATCCATGACCTCGGCGTGGCCCCTGCTGCGGGGGCTGCCATGGCCGTCGGTGTGCTGACGGGACCTGCCGAGCACAAGGACCTCGCGCCTTACGCCGACCATGTCCTGCCTTCGATTGCTGACCTGCCGGACCTGTTGACCCGCGTGCACGCCGCCGCCTGATCGACCACCTAACACAAAGACGACAACATCTGACGCGTGCAGGCGCGCATTTTCGCGCGGCCGAAGCGCAGGGTTTCCCAAATGCCATCAGGGAGGCGCGGCATGAACGAGCAAACCAGACGCAGGCGGGGCGGCGGTCGGGCCGGCAATGCGCGGCGCGGCGGGGCGGCCATCGACCAGGTGCCGTTCCACATACCCCAGATGACTGATGCGCCGACCGAGCCGCTCTCCCCCGAGGGGGTCGAGAAGGTCCACGACGCGGCCATGCGGATCCTCGAGGAGATCGGGATCGACTTCCTCCACGAAGATGCTTGTGCCGAGTTGAAGAAGGCCGGTGCCACTGTCGATGGTGAACGCGTCCGCATGGGCCGGGACATGGTGATGGAGCTGGTCGCCAAGGCGCCCTCCGATTTCACTATCACCCCGCGCAACCCGGATCGCCGGGTGCATGTGGGCGGAAAGAGCCAGATATACGTGAACGTCTCTTCCCCTCCCTCCGTGTCCGATCTGGATCGGGGGCGTCGTGTGGGTGACCGCGAGAGCTTCCGCGACCTGATCAAGCTCACCCAGTACTTCAACTGCATCCATATGGCGGGCGGCTACCCGGTCGAGCCGGTGGACATCCACCCCTCCATCCGCCACCTCGAATGCGTCTATGACAAGCTGATGCTGACCGACAAGGTTGCGCATTGCTACTCGCTGGGTGTCGAGCGGGTCGAGGACGTCATGGAGATGGTCCGCATCGCCGCCGGGGTCTCCCATGACGATTTCTCGTCCACGTGCCGGATGTACACCAACATCAACTCGACCTCGCCGCTGAAGCATGACTGGCCGATGCTGGACGGGGCCATGCGGCTGGCGAAGCGGGGGCAGATGGTGTCGGTGACGCCGTTCACCCTGTCGGGCGCGATGGCGCCGGTGACGCTCGCGGGGGCGATTGCGCAACAGACGGCGGAGGCGCTGGCCGCGATCGCGCTGTTGCAATGGGTGGCCCCGGGTAGCCCGCAGGTGATGGGCTCGTTCACCTCGAATGTGGACATGAAATCGGGTGCACCTGCGTTTGGAACGCCCGAGTATATGCGCGCGACGCAGATGTCCGGCCAGATGGCGCGCTACTACGGGCTGCCTTTGCGGTCGTCCAATGCCTGTGCTGCGAACTGCCCGGATGCGCAGGCGGCTTGGGAGTCGGCGTTCTCGCTCTGGGCCTGCGTGTCGAGCCAGACGAACATCGTCTATCACTCGGCGGGCTGGCTGGAGGGCGGGCTCTGCGCCTCATACGAGAAATTCGTGATGGACTGTGAGACGATCCAGCAGATCAACCGCTACATGCAGCCGATCGGGACGTCAGAGGACGACCTGGCCGTGGCTGCGATTGCTGAGGTGGACGCGATGCCCGAGGCGCAGCGCCATTTCCTTGGCTCGCCACACACGATGGAGCGCTACGAGACCGCGTTCTACAAGCCTTTCCTGTCGGATTGGGACAGCTATCAGGCCTGGGAAGCGGGGGGGGCCGTTCGAACGCCGGAACGGGCGAACAAGGTCTGGAAGCAGATCCTGGCCGAGTTCGAACCGCCGCCCATGGACGAGGCCATCGCCGAGGAACTGCGTGCCTTCGTGGACAAGCGGGTCGCGGAAGGCGGGCAGACCACGGACTTCTGATCCCAATTGGCCCTTCGGGCGCCGGTGCATCACGTCGTGACAAGCACGACTTTGGATGCGCCCTACACGGCGCTCGCCTTCAAACACCGCGTAGGGTGTCATCCAAAGTGCCGCTTGCGGCACGTGATGCACCGCTGACTCGCTTCTTCCGTAGCGTCAGTGGTCCAATTGCGACCTAAACCTGACGCCATCAGGCCAGCAGTAACTCTTCTGGGTTCTACTAACCGTGTCTGTTAAACTTACGCCAAGTGAGGGCGATATGCGGGCTTTTGATTGCGGTGCTGTGCCGCCGATGAGCGTAGGTGCAGGGCGATTGGCGGAGGTGCCGTCGATTGCCAAGGGTCTGGGTGGAACCCGTATGCTGGTTGTGGCGGACGCGATCCTTGCGGATCTGGGTGTAACGGCACGGCTCGAGCGGGCTTTGTTGGCCGCGGGTCTCGGGGTCGAGACGGCGGCCGAGGTTGCGGGCGAACCCAAGGACAAGCTGGTGGACGCGCTGACCGACCGGGCACGCGCGACAGGCTGCGATCTGGTCATCGGTATTGGCGGCGGGGCGGCCATGGACGCGGCCAAGCTCGTCGCCGGGATTGCCTGCGCCGATGAGCCCGCCTTGCACTATGCCCTCTGCGCCAACCCATACCCGGCGAAACGGCTCCCGGCCATTGCGATCCCGACGACTGCTGGCACAGGCTCGGAGGTGACGCGGACATCCATCGTGTCCACCGCCGAGGGACTGAAATACTGGTACTGGGGCGAAGAACTGATGTTTGCCCACGCGGTGCTGGACCCGGAACTGACGGTCTCGCTGCCGCCGCACATCACCGCCTGGACCGGGATTGACGCCATCGCACACGCTTTGGAAGCCATGACTTCGCGCAAGTCGAACGCTGTCGGGCGGCTCTACGGGCTTCAGGCTCTAGAGATCCTGGCGGATGCTTTGCCACGTGCAGTCGCGCATAGCTCGGACGTGGAGACCCGCGGCCGCGTGCTCTGGGGGGCGACGGTAGCGGGCCTCGCGCTCCACAACTGCAACACGCATATGGGGCACAACATCTCCCATGCGCTGGGGTCGCTCGCGCCGGTGCATCACGGGTTGGCGACGGGCCTCGCGCTCGAGGTCACGCTGCCCTGGCTGGTGGAACGGCCCGAGGGGCGAGAGAACTATGCGGCGGCGGCGGCGGCTTTGGGTGCTGCGGGATATGCAACTTCGCTGCCTTCGCGGTTCGAGGACCTGATGCGGGAATGCGGCATTGATCGCGCCCTGCCTGCAGCGTGCTCCGGGATCGCACCCGCGCTCCTCTCCGAACAGATGCAGACCGAGGCCAATCTTGGCATGGCCCAGAATGCGGCCTGCGATGTCTCGGTCGCGGATCTGGATCGGGCGGCGGCGGATATGCTGGCGCTGGCCCCGCAAGAGGTCGCTGCCACCGCCTGAGCTCCGCACGCGTCACTTTCATCGCACGCTTGGGTCAGGTTTCCTGCAACTCCAGGCGCGCTTTGATATGCCGGTGCCCGTGAATTCGGAAACAGTTTCAACCCGAGGGCGAATGCGCTTAGCATTGTGCCCGAGGAAAACTCATTCAGAAGAGGGGGCAGAACATGGCCTTGGAAAACGCATTCGACAAACTGAAGGACGGGCTTGAGGATCTGGGCTCGCTGGAGATCCGGAGCTTCTCCGGTGACATCTCGGCGGTTCTGGGCACCGGCAACGCCAATCAGAGCTTCAAGACCCTGTTCGACAAGGCCATCAAGGACGGGAAGATCTCACTCAAGATGTACACGCGCCTCGATGCCGACGGCGACAGTGACCATTTCATCGCCGACAGCGGTGTCGATGAGGGCATGGCTGCGGGCCATATCTCGGCCTTCCAGATGGGTCAGGATATCCGCCGGACCTATATCGAGCTCTTCCGCGACGTGGCCCAGCGCATCGTCAAATAGCCCGACCTGCCGCTGGTCGGAGGTACCATGCATTTCGAGCGGGCCGCAGCCATTCTGCGCGGGGTCGAGCAGGCCCCGTCCATGGGCGTTGCGGCGCCGCTCGCTGACGCGGAGCTAGTCCACTCCGACATCCATCAGTCCATGCCTCAAGGCCGGGTTCGCGTTGCGCGTTCTTGGCTCTTTGCTTTGGGTTATCTCGATCGGGATGAGGACCGCGCGGACTATGATGCCGCGCTGACCGCCGCCGTAGCCGCGTTCCAGCGCGAAGCCGGACTGACCCAGGACGGCTGGATCGGGACGGCCCAGACCTGGCCCCGCTTGCTGGAACTCGTGACCTTCGAAGAGCCTCTGAACGTGGACCATTGGCGACAGCTGGACGGGTTACCCCGGGCAGCGTTGACGCGGGCCGTCCGGCTCCGCCTGTCGGTTTACGGGGTGGATAATGCGGACGGAGTTGCACGTCTGGACGATCTGTTGGTGACGCTTGGGGCAGGGGAGTTGGCCGGTGACTCCCTGCTGGAACGATACGCCTCGGTCCTGAACCATGACGCGCTGCTGGCCCGGATCGTGGCCGGTGCAGATGAGCCCAATGTTCGCCGGATGATGGCAGATCCCGGAGATCAGACGGAGGCAGCGGGCGCCTTTGGACTGCTCCTGAACGTGGCAAAGGCGGAGCTCTGGCTGGCCCAGCACGCCGAGGTGGATCTGACAAAGGCCTACCGGGGACGGCTGCGATTTGGCCGTGACTTGGTGCTGCCGCGCGAGATCAAGTCAGACATGGTGCAGTACATGTCCTGGGTGGACGAGGAGGTCTCGGGCGTCGCGGGGCTCGCGCGCACCTTTCGCCGTGCGGTGCGGGCCGATGCGCCCTATGAGGCGGTCCGACTGTTCCTTAAGACAGCGTCCGAGCACGGTCGGGTGGCCGAACCCCTTGCGGATGACCGGCTGGAACTGGTCGAGACATTTTATGGCGGCAAGGGCGATGCCGTCCCTCGCCGCGCTGAGGTGACCGTGAACGCACTGACCGGGCGCACGGGCTTCCGGTCGCGGCTCTGGGATGGGCTCCGGCGGCTCTGGTCCTGGATGAAGACGGCGCTGAGGCGGGCCATTGCCACGGGCAAGCGGGTGTTGAAGCTGGCACGAGATCTGGCCGCCTACGTCTTCCGCGCGGCAACCGAAGGTTTGAAGCTGGTCGCAACCGCTTTGGTGGGCTTCGTGCGCCATGCGGGTCCGGCGCTGGATCGCGAACAGATGGATCCGCGCGGGTGGGTCGGGTTGAAGCGGGAGTTCGGCCGCGACGTCAATGTGTTCGTTCATCCGCTGGCAGGACCCCGATATGTGGCTGCTTGGATGGAGATGCGGGCACTTTCCGCCGCGATTTTCCGCCGCTCGGCCTCGGTGATCGGCGATGCGATTGCGCTGGGGCTGATACTTGGGGGGGCGTTCGTGTCCGGGCCGCTGGTCCTGCGGTCGCTTATTGGGGTCATGCGCAATCTGCGGCGCAATCTGTCGGCGCTGGGCGAGATTGCCGCGCTTGAGGCGCGGCATGAAGAGCTGGAACAAGGACTGGCCCTTGCGGGCGCCGGTGCGGGCGTGCTCGACGTACTCGGTCGCGCGCTCGCCCTCGAACCGGAG
>JBCDID010000060.1:0-13412 GCA_038749355.1 Pseudomonadota bacterium
ACGGACATTGGGCACTCGCGCTTGCACGCCTTGCAACCGACGCAGAGCTTCATGGTCTCGGCCATCGCATCCGAGGCGAAGGCGTTCGGCCCCAACTGGCCCGTCAGCGCAAGACGAAGTGTATTAGCCCGGCCGCGCGTCAGGTCGCGCTCGTTGCGGGTCGCGCGATAGGACGGACACATCGCGCCCCCGGCAAGCTTCCGGCAGGCGCCATTGTTGTTGCACATCTCGACTGCGCCATGCAGGCCACCGGGCCAGCCCGACCAGTCGAATTTCGGTTGCGTGTCGTCATGGGCGTAACCGGGCGGGAAGCGGAACAACTCGCGGTCGTCCATCTTCGGCGCGCGCACGATCTTGCCGGGATTCAGGACCGAGCCCGGGTCGAACCGGTCCTTGACCTCTTCGAACGCGCCGACCAACCGCTTGCCGAACATCTTCTCATGAAACTCGGACCGCACGATTCCGTCGCCATGTTCGCCAGAGTGGGAGCCCTTGTAGTCGGCCACCACATCGAAGCTTTCCTCAGCAATGGCGCGGAGCTGTTTCGCCCCAAGCTCCTCCTTCAGGTTCAGTACGGGGCGTACATGCAGGAGACCCACCGAGGCGTGCGCGTACCACGTACCATCCGTGCCGTGCTTGCGGAAGACGCTCGTCAACCGGTCCGTGAACTCGGCCAGATCGGGCAGGGCGACGGCACAGTCCTCGACGAAGGAGACCGGTTTGCCCGCCTCGCGCATGGACATCATGATGTTGAGCCCTTGCGTGCGCACGCCCCAGATCCGCGCCTGAAAGGCCGGGTCCTCGGCCCGGACCAGTGCGCCACCCAGTTGGTCCATCAGGTCGGTTAGCCCGTCGAGACGACGCAGGTTCTCGGCCTGGTCCTGCTCGGCGAACTCCACCAGCAGCAGGGCGGCGGGGTCGCCCTCGACGAACTCCTCTACCACCGGGCGGAATTGGGGGATGTCGCGGCCGAGCTGGATCATGTTGTGATCCACCAGTTCCACCGCCACGGGGCCCAGTTCCACGATGTATTGCGCGGCATCCATGGCCGCCCAGAAGGTCGGGAAGTGGCAGACGCCCAGCGCCTTGGTGGTCAGCACCGGTGAGAGCCGGATCTCGATGCGTTCGCTGATGGCCAGCGTGCCCTCCGAGCCCACCAGTACGTCTGACATCCTCACCGGACCGTCGCCCGGCACCAGCGCGTCGATGTTGTACCCGCCCACGCGCCGCCCGACCTTGGGGAAGCGGGCGTCGATCTCGTCGGCCTCCCGCGTGCCCAGATCCATCAGGTCGGTGATCAATGGGTCGTTGGTGGGGCGGGGGGTGTCCTCGAAGCGGGCGCGGCTGCCGTCCGCCATCAGACCGTCGATCGCAATCACGTTGTCGCGCATCAGCCCGTAGTAGAGCGAGCGCGAACCGCAGGAGTTGTTGGCCGCCATGCCCCCGATGGTTGCTCGCGATGCGGTGGAGACGTCGACCGGGAACCAGAGCCCGTGCGGTTTTAACTTTCTGTTAAGCTCGTCGAGCACGATCCCGGGTGCCACCACCGCGCGGCGGCCGGGGATATCCAGCTCCAGCAAACCGTTGAGATGTCTCGAGAAATCAAGGACCAAACCCTGGTTGATGGTCTGGCCCGCCTGGGAAGTACCCCCGCCACGGGCGGTGACGGGGACGCCCGCGTCACGCGCGCGTGACAGGGTCGTCTCGACGTCGTGGAAGCTGCGCGGGACCACTACGCCTCTCGGCACGATCTGGTAGATCGAGGCGTCGGTCGCATAGCGGCCGCGGTCGAAGATGCCTGTCAGCACCTCCCCCTCGATCTCCCCTGCCAACCGGCCCCAATCCATCCCGCATCCCGCCCCATTGCGTCTTGTCTTTGTGCCTGCATAGATGGCGGGCAGGCACAGAACAACCGGGCGGGTTCCGCCTGACGATATGGGAGCAGCGCATGGCCGGTCGGCATTTCCTCCAGATTCCAGGGCCGTCCGCGGTGCCGGAGCGGATCCTGAACGCGATCAACCAGCAGGTCATCGACCATCGCGGGCCGGATTTCGGGCCGCTGGGGCTGAAGTGCCTGGAGGGGATGAAGCGGATCTTCCAGACCTCGGGCGATGTGGTGATCTATCCGGCGTCTGGGACCGGGGCCTGGGAGGCGGCGCTTGTGAATACCTGCTCGCCGGGGGACCGCGTGCTGATGTTCGAGACCGGGCATTTCGCGTTCCTCTGGCACAAGCTCGCGACCCGGATCGGGCTGGCCCCGGAGGTGATTGAGAGCGACTGGCGGGCAGGCGCGAACCCCGAGGCGATCCATGACCGCCTGAAGGCTGACACCACCCACGAGATCCATGCGGTCTGCGTCGTCCACAACGAGACATCGACCGGCTGCACCTCCCGTATTGCCGAGGTGCGGCGCGCCATCGACGATGCCGGCCACCCGGCTTTGTTGATGGTGGACACGATCTCGGGGCTCGCCTCGGCCGATTTCCGCATGGACGAATGGGGCGTGGACGTCACGGTCACGGGCAGCCAGAAGGGTCTGATGCTGCCGCCCGGGCTCTCGTTCAACGCCTACTCGGCGAAGGCCAAGGCGGCGCACGCGCGCGCGACATGCCCGCGATCGTACTGGGACTGGTCCGACATGGCGGGTCCGAACGCGAACGGGCACTTCCCATATACCAACGCCACGAACATGCTCTACGGGCTGGCTGAAGTCATTGATATGCTTGAGGAAGAGGGACTAGAGAACGTCTTCGCGCGGCACCAACGTCACGCGCGCGCGGCGCGGGCGGCGGTTCAGGCATGGGGGCTGGAGACCCAGTGCACGGACGAGCGCGAACACTCGCCGGTGCTGACCACGGTGCGCATGCCCGAGGGCCACTCGGCGGACGCGTTCCGGGCCAAGGTGCTGGAGAAGTTCGACATGTCGCTGGGCTCGGGCCTGTCGAAGATCGCCGACAAGGTATTCCGCATCGGGCACCTCGGCGACTTCAACGACCTTATGCTGATTGGCACGTTGTCGGGGGTGGAGATGGGCCTTGGCCTCGCGGACGTGCCCCACCAGAAGGGCGGCGTAGACGCAGCCATGCGGGTGCTGGAGCAAACCTCCGACTGATGGCGAGCAAGGCGGAGAGAAGGATCCTGCGGCGCCAACGCCGGGCGAGACGTCGGTTCCAGCGGGTGATGACGGGCAAGAAGTTTGTCGACCATCCCCGCTATGGCGACCAGCCGATCCGGTCAGGCGAAAACTGGACTGAGGCGGAAGTCCGAGCTGCTTACTGGGGCTACAACAGGACGGCATATACCCGGGATGTCCTGTTCCCTGAGACGGCGATCCGCGCGGACTGGACAAAGCAGTACGCCGGCTGGGGCTGGCGGCGGGCCTATGTGGACATCGCACGCCCCTGCCGCACCTGCCGCCGGTGGTTCCTGTTCTTCGCGCTCGAGCAGAAGTATTGGTACGAGACGCTCGGCTTCTTCATCGACGCCGACTGTGTCCATTGTCAGGAATGCCGCCACGAGCAGCATGTTCAGGATCGTCAGGTCCAGCTCTACGAGGCGCTGCTGGCAAAGCCTGGGAAGACCCGGAGCGAGTGGCTGGAGCTTTCGCGGTTGGGCGATGCTTTGTTCGAGATCGGATACATCAAGAAGGCAGAGACCTTGCAAAGGACCCGCTTGCCAAGGCGGTTGCGCGCGGGACTCGGCCGATGACCGGCTTCCGGATCCGCAATCCCGACTACGAGGCGGAAGCGCGCGCGAGTTTTGCGGCTCAGGCCATGATGACCGAACTCGGCGTCGAGATCGAGGCCTTGGCCCCGGGGGCCATCACGCTCTCAATGCCCTTCAACACGCGGTTTACCCAGCAGCACGGGTTCCTGCACGGGGCGGTGCCGTCCTCGGTTCTGGACACTGCTTGCGGGTTCGCGGCCTATACGCTGATGCCGCCGGGCTCGGGCGTGCTGACGGTCGAGTACAAGGTCAGTATGCTGGCACCTGCCAAGGGCGAGCGGTTCCGCTTCGAAGGCCGCGTCGTAAAACCGGGGCGCACGCTGATCTTCACCGAAGGCGAGGCGTTCGCGATCGCAGAAGGCGTCGAGAAACGGATCAGCACTTTGACGGCGACCATGATGGTTGTCACCGATCGGGAGGATGTGAAGGGATGAGTGATCTTCTGTACGAGATCCGCGACGGGATCGGGTTTGTCACCTTCAACCGGCCCGCGCAGCGCAATGCGCTGACCTTCGAGATGTACGAGCGGTTGGCCGAGATCGCCGATGCGCCCGGTGATGTGCGCGCCATCGTGATCGCGGGGGCAGGGGGCGCGTTCGCTGCGGGCACGGACATGAGCCAGTTCCGCGGGTTCTCGACGCCTGAGGACGCCTGGAAGTACGAGGACGACATGGACGGGGTGCTCGGCCGCATCGAGCGTTGCTCCATGCCGACCATTGCCGCCATTACCGGCGCCTGCACCGGTGGTGGGGCCGCGATTGCCGCTTGCTGTGATCTTCGCGTGACGGATGAGCGGTTGAAGTTCGGCTTTCCCATCGCGCGGACGCTCGGCAACTGCCTGTCGATCAGTTCGTTGGCGCGGCTGTCAGCGCTGATCGGGCAGGCGCGGGTGCGCGAGATCATCTTCACCTCGCGACTGGTCGGACCGGATGAGGCATTGGCTGCGGGGCTGGTGATGCAGATCACCTCGGACCCCTTGTCGCGCGCCACCGAGATCGCCGAGCAGATTGCCGGATACGCACCGCTGACCTTGCGCGTAACCAAAGAAGGGCTGCGGCGTCTGCGCACCGACGGTCCCGAAGCCAATGACCGCGACCTGATCGAGACCGCCTATATGTCCGAGGACTTCAAGGAGGGCATGGAGGCGTTTCTTGGCAAGCGCAAACCGGAGTTCAAGGGGAGATGAATGGTCCTCTGGAAGGTGTGAAGGTCATCGAGCTGGCCCATGTGATGGCGGGTCCGGTGGCCGGTCTGATGCTGGCCGATATGGGCGCGGATGTCATCAAGGTGGAGAAGCCGACCGGTGATGACACGCGCCACTCCGCGCCCTATATCGGCGATGAGGCGGCCTCCTACATGATGATGAACCGCGGCAAGCGCGGGATTGTGCTGAACCTGAAAGACCCCGACCATGCGGCGGCCTTGCGGGAGATGATCCGGACTGCCGATGTGGTGCTGGAGAACTATCGCAAGGGGACCATGGAGAAGCTGGGCCTCGGATACGAGACCCTGAAGGCGGACAATCCCGGGCTGATCTATGGGTCCATCTCGGGGTTCGGGCGCACCGGGCCGTATGCCGACCGTGCAGGCTTCGATCTGGTGGCGCAGGGGATGTCGGGACTGATGTCCGTGACAGGCGAGGGGCCGGGGCGGCCACCCTGCAAGGTTGGCCCGCCGGTCAGCGACATCACTGCGGGTATCTTGCTGGCCATGGGCGTCTGTGCGGCGCTTACCCGCCGTGCCGAAACGGGCGAGGGGCAGGTGGTTGAGACCTCGCTTTTCGAGGCGGCGATCACGCATACCTACTGGCAGTCGGCGATTGCCTTTGCGACCGGGACGGACCCGGAGCCGATGGGTTCGGCGCATCCCTTGAACGCGCCTTATCAGGCGATCCGGACGGCTGATGGTTATATCAATCTCGGTGCTGCCAATCAGCGCAATTGGGAGCGGTTGGTGGATCTGATCGGGCGACCGGATCTGGGTGAGGACCCGCGCTTTGCCCACAACACACAGCGCATGGAGAACCGACAGGCGCTTGAGGCCGTGTTGAACGAGGTGTTCTCGGCGCGGCCTTCGGCTGAATGGTTGGCGCTGCTGGAGGAGGGGGGCTTTCCGGCGGGGCCAGTGCTTTCGATCCGCGAGATGCACAGCGACGCCCAGGCAATCGCGCGTGGCATGGTACCTGCGCTCGATCATCCGACGGCGGGCGCGGTGCAGACAATCGGCCTGCCGGTCAAATTCACCGAAACACCTGGCGCCGTGCAGGGTCCGGCCCCGACGCTCGGCCAGCATACGGACGAGGTCCTCGCGGAGTACGGAATCACCTTGCCGAAGTGCGACGCGTAAACGCAGCCCGACATGTCCAACGGCACCTCGACTTTTCACGGCACCGCCCCATCTGCCCTCCCGCGAAGACGAGGAGGGTGTCATGCCAGATTTCAACGAGCCGACAACAGCAACCAACCGCCGTAAGCGTGGGATCGTCCAGTACGTCTCGACGTTCCACATCGTGGTCATCGGTGGCTGGGCCGTCTACTTGCTGGCTACAGCGGGTTGACCAACTCGGGCTGATCCGCACGGGATTGCAGGCATGCGGGCCCATGTGACAGGGTAACGGGCCTGAAGGAGACCCGCATGCACTACGCGCCCGGGGCAGATCCGTGCCCGCTCCCATTCGATCCGTTCAAGTCCTGCACGGTTCCCCGGCCGATCGGCTGGCTGTCCACGATCTCGACTGAGGGCGTCGTCAATCTGGCGCCCTTCAGCCAGTGGCAGAACCTGACCTGGGACCCGCCCATGGTGATGTTCGCGGCGAACCAGCTGGATGCGGGGCGCCAGAAGGACACGGTGCGCAATGCCGAGCAAACCGGATGGTTCGTCTGGAACATGGCGACGTGGGATCTGCGCGAGGCGGTGAACATCTCGGCGGCGGAGTTCCCGTCGGACGTCAACGAGTTCGCCGAGGCGGGTGTGACCGAGGCGCCGTGCATGGATGCGCCGGGGCCACGCGTCGCCGAGAGCCCGTGCCACTTCGAATGTCGCTACCTCTCGACCCATCACCTGGCTGGAGGGTCGGACAGAGCAGGGGTCGACGTGGTTTACGGCCGTGTAGAACGTATTCACGTGGACGATGCGGTCATCGATCCGGATGGCAAACTGGACATTCCCCGGATCGCGCCCATCGCAAGGCTGGGATATTACGACTACACCGTCGTGCGCGAAGTCTTCGAGATGCGCATACCCAACGCCTCGGAGGCCACGTTGGCGGGGCTGGAGGGAAAAGCTTGAAGCGTTAGGTGGCCCGCACCGTGTTGAGCCAATCTGTCTCCCCAGCAGTGACGCAGATCGAGGCAAGCTCGCGCGGCTCCTGGTACGGCCACGGCATCCCCCGGTGCAGTGTCGCGCGCTCATCCCAGATCAGCACGTCGCCGACCTGCCATTGGTGCGCGTAAATCGCGTCAGGCGTAGTCAGCGCCTCGGTGATCTCGTCGATCAGCGCGCGTGCGGGGCCTGTCTCCATCCCATCGATCTCGCACGCATGGCTTGCGATGTAGATCGCCTCCGCGCCGCTCACCGGATTGGGCCAGACCGCGCGCCACCACGCGCCATCCCACTTGGTGATGTGTGCTGCCTGTGCAAGCTCCGGGTCGATCTTGGCGCGCGAGTGGGTCAGCCTGTGCAACATGACGGCTTCCCGTGCGGCGGCCTTCAGACGTTCCGGCAGGCGTTGGAACCCGGCCCGCGTGGACACGAGCTCAGTGGCGCCGCCGGTCGAGGGTACGACCCGCCCCGTGATGATGTTGGCCAGCGACGGCACGGGCAGGAAGGTCGAGTCCGTGTGCCAGAGCATGTTGCCCTTCAGATCCTTCAGCCTTATCGCATCCGGCAGGAGCACCGAGCCGTCATCTTGGACGTTCGACACCCGCGAGACATGGTCCGGGCCGTCCGTGCGGTTCTCGATCGGGCCGAAAAGTGCCCCGAAGCGCAGGATGTCCTCGTCCGTCCAGTCCTTTCCGCGGAATAGCAGCAGCGAGTGCGCCTCGAAAGCCGCGCGGATTTCAGGGTAGAGGTGATCCGCCGTGGCCTCTTTCAGATCGAGCCCGTGGATCTCGACGCCGAAATCGCTGTGCAACGGAGTCGTGGGTATGGTTTGCATGGCGGCCTCCCTTTGCCGTCAAACTCTTTAGCATTGCCCCGGTGATCTCGTCTCTTTGCGACAAACCCGTTCGCGAAACCTCCCCTTCAAAAGAAATCAACGCCGCGCCCTCGCTGAGGCGCGGCGCCGTATCAGTATCGATCAGTGATTGATAACCACCGTCCGCGCGACCGTAGCCGGAAGTGTGTTAGCTTTTCCCCATCTGCTGTCGATCGGCTCGATCACGATCCGGTTCCGATCGAACTTCACCTTCAGGTACTGGTTCCACTCGGCGCCACCAGCAAAGAGGTAGGGTATCTTCTTACCTGCCGGGGTAGTCCACTCTTTGCGCCCCGTTCCGGCACTCCCAATGGCACGGTTGTCCCATCCGATCAGCTCGTGCTCGTGCCCCAGAAAAACGGCCGCAACGCGGGGATGACGATCCAGGGCTTCGAGGAATTTCGCTCGGCTTCTGGTCGTACCCCGCTTGTGCATGTGGATGACGACGACCCGACTGTCTGAGATCCGGTCAAGCTCACGCTTTAACCACCGGATAGACGGGTTGATATCGTAACGCTCCTTGTGGACTCTCGAAGAGATGTAGACCTTGAAGTCCAAATCGTATTCCGGGTGGTTGTTTAGCTGGATGAAGGTGTAGTTGCCGATATCCCAGCGATATGCGTAGCTGCCGGTGCGGTTTTGGTCTTGCTTTGTAAGATCGACCCGGGTGCTGGGAATACTCTCGATATGGTCCTCGAACCATTGCATGATGCGGCGTGTGCAATAGTTCTTCGCTACTGCGTTTCCGTCGCCTGCGCACCATTTGTCATGGTAATTCTCGTAGTCGTGATTGCCGAGCCCTGCGTACATGTTCATGTGGGCTCCGCCGTAGTCCTTCTCGAACTGCTTGACTTCGTCCATCGTCTCCACGTTCGTGACATCGCCGTTCAGTATCACGCCTGCCCAGTTGCGAGTGCCACGTGCAAGCTTGCGGATGCTGTCAGAGTGCCACTCATTTGCCTTATCAGCGTTCCCGGGCCCATCCTTGCATGCCCGCGCCTCACAATAGCCGTACTGAGTGTCCGAGATGACGGCCATGGTGAAGCTGTCATGGTCGAATGAACCCCATGAATAGTAGGAGAACTTGTCGTTCAGCGTGGACCCAATCCAGCTTGTGTTCTCGAAGAAGGTACGGCAGCGACCCTTGCCCGAGCCGTTCTTGACGTGCTCGCAGAAGGTGACCTGCTTGCCTTCTGGGACCTTGACCGAGGAGATCTGGTCGTTCCACTTGCCGTGGTCGGGCTTCGGTAGTCCCAAGTTGGACGGGCAGAAATCCCATCGGGTGCCTTTGTAGTTCGCGTCCTTATAGGCCCGAACGCAGTCAGAGATGTTACCGCGCACAAGCTTGTAGGATGAGATTTTGTCGTTCCACGACTCTCCCACCCAACGAGTGCTGCTTGTGAGAATGCGTGACTTGCCCCGCCGACCGGCGTGCTCATAAACGGCGAGAATGTAACCAGAAGGCACCTTGATCGATGAGACTTCATCGTTCCAACGCGAATGCTTGGGTAAGGATTGGCCAGGGCAAAACTTGTACTCTGTTCCGTTGTAGTGCGCATGCTTGTACATGCGCAGACAGTTGTCAGCGTAAGCTAACTGCGGGGCGCTCGCGGCGACCACTCCCATCACGGTTGCTGTGGCAAATGCGAAGAATTTCCGTCGCATCGATCTGAACTCCCTTGGTTTGAAAATCGACCCACCAATACAACCACGAGCTGTCGACTGGGGGAGTGACGATCGTTACCCGGGCAGCAGAATCCTAAAGGCGCGTTGCGATTGCCGTACCGGCGGCCCAGGCAGACGACCAGGCCCATTGGAAGTTGTAGCCCCCTAGCCAGCCGGTGACATCCACCACTTCGCCGATGAAGAAGAGGCCGGGGATATGGCGGCTTTCCATTGTACGCGCGTGCAGCCAGTCCGTGTCCACGCCGCCAAGCGTGACCTCGGCCGTCCGGTAGCCCTCCGAGCCCGTCGGGACCATATGCCAGTCGGTGATGGCCGTGCCCAGATCCGAGAGCCGTGCATCCGATTGATCCGCCAGATTGCCCGCAAGGCCTGCCCGCGCCACGGCGTCCTCGGCGAGTCGTTTGGGAAGGTGTTCAGCCAGAGCCGTTGTCACGGCCTTCCGCCCTGCGTTTTGGCGTTCCGTCCGAAGGGCCGCGACCGGGGTGCCTGACGGCGCGAGGTTCACCGAGATGCCGTCGCCCTCCCGCCAATAGGAGGAGATCTGCAGGATCGCAGGGCCCGACAGCCCGCGATGCGTGAACAGCAGCGCTTCGTCGAAGGACGTGCCGTTGGCCGACACCCGCGCCTCCGCCGAAACCCCAGCCAGCGCCTTGCAGCGTTCCTTCATGGCGTCGCCAAAGGTCAGCGGCACCAGGGCAGGACGGGTCTCGGTGAGTTTGTGCCCGAACTGTTCCGCGAGCCGGTAGCCAAAGGCGGATGCGCCCATCTTGGGGATGGACTTGCCGCCCGTTGCCACCACGAGATGAGTGCAAGTGACGGTGCCGCCAGGCTCCAGGGTCACGCGAAACCCGTCCGGGGTCTTCTCGATGTCGGTTGCCGAGGTCTGTAGGCGAAGCTCCGCGTCCCCCATCTCCGCCAGCAGCATCTGGATGATGTCCTTGGCGGAGGTGTCACAGAAAAGCTGCCCAAGCGTCTTCTCGTGCCATGCGATCCCGTGGCGATCCACAAGCTCGATGAAATCCCACTGCGTGTACCGCGACAGCGCGGATTTGCAGAAATGCGGGTTGGCCGACAGGAAGTTCTCCGGCCCCGCATACGTGTTCGTAAAATTGCACCGGCCGCCGCCGGAGATACGGATCTTCTCGCCCGGTGCCTTGGCGTGGTCGATGACCAGCGTTCGCCCACCGGTATGCGCCGCACAGAAAAGCCCCGCCGCCCCGGCGCCGAGGATCAGCGTATCGACATGCATGCGCTCAGTAAGCTTCCGTGAATGGCTGAACGGCAATCCCGCCGATGACCTCATGGTCCCAGCGGTTAGCAGAAGGCGTCACACGCAGGGGCAGGGCGTTGGGCATACGTTTCAGGTCAGGGTCCACCGCAACGAAATCGCGCGCCGCGATCCAGAGCCCGCCATGTGCCACGATCAGCGTGTTCGGCCCCCGCGCTACCGCGCGCTGCATGGCGCCCCAGACGCGTTCGCGGAACTGGACATAGGTCTCACCATTGGGGGGATCGCATTCACCGCGGAAGTAGTCCTTCAAGTGCGGCCCGCGCGGTGTATCCTGCCAGTCGCCCAAGTGACATTCCATCAGTTCCGGGTCGGTTTCGATCTCGAGCCCGTGGTGCTGAGCGACGGCCTGAGCCGTGTGAAACGCCCGGTCCAGCGGCGAGGCAATGATCCGCTCGATCGGCTCACCTTTCAGGGCCTCCCCGGCAGCTACGGCTTGCGCCTTGCCCTTGTCCGAGAGCGGCGAGTTCATCTGACCCTGAACCTGCGCCGCGGCGTTCCATGTCGTCTCACCATGGCGCAGGAAGTAGAACGGATGTTCGAAGGCCATGATCGTTCCTTTGATTGACGCGGGCGGCACCCCTCCCTTACCGTCTAGTCGAGCGCATGTCATGGGCCAAGGGAGGACTATCCGGTGCCGGGACAGATTGGAATTCGCGCGACATTCATGCGGGGCGGGACCTCGAAGGGCCTCTTCTTTCATTGGGACGACTTGCCGGAGGACGAGACTGACCGCGATCGCTTCATCTGCGCGGCCCTTGGCTCGCCTGATCCGAACGGTCGGCAACTGGACGGGATGGGTGGCGGAGTGTCGTCCCTGTCGAAGGTGATGCTGGTCCGTGCATCGCAGCGGCCGGGTATCGACATCGATTATCTGTTCGGTCAGGTGGCAATTGACCGGCTGCTGGTTGATCGAGCTGCCAATTGCGGGAACCTCTCGTCAGCGGTCGGGGTCTACGCCGTCCGCGAAAAGATGGTGCAACTGCCGAACGGGCCCGTCACTCTTGCGATGTTCAACGAGAACACCGGCAAGCGGATCGACTGCCACCTAACTGTGAACAACGGCTGTCCTGCTGTCCGCGGTGATCTGCATATTGACGGTGTGGCGGGCGGCGGCTCTCCGATCAGGCTGGACTTCGTGGCCCCGGGAGGTGCCGCAACCGGTCACCTGCTGCCCACAGGGCGTCCGGTCGATATGATCCGGATGGATTGCGGGAACGACATCGAGGTCTCCATCGTCGATGCCACGAACCCCTGCGTGTTTCTATCTGCCTGCGACTTTGATCTGATCGGGACAGAAAGCCCCCATGCGCTTGGAGAAGACGCCGAGAAGATGGCCTGGTTCGAGGAACTGCGCGTGCGCGCAGGCGAGATGGCGGGGATTGGCGGTGGGCATAGTGTTCCGCCCAGTGCCCCGAAGATCGCTACGGTGGCGCCTCCCATGCCGTCGCACACGCTGGACGGGCGAGTGCTGGACCCGGACGAAGGCGATATCCAGATCCGCATGCTCTCCATGGGCAAGCCGCATCTGGCGATCCCCTTGACGGGTGCTTTGTGCGCGGGTGTGGCAGCCCGCATCGACGGCACGGTGGTCCAGAAGGCCGCCCGCCCGAAGCAGTCGGGTGAGATGCTGCGTGTGATGCATGGTTCGGGCGTGATCTCGGTGCTTGGCGAGGTTCGCCATCGGGATGGCACCTGGCACGCGCAGCACGCCAGCGTCATGCGCACAGCCCGCGTCCTGATGGAAGGCACCGTCTATGCGCCAGCACCCCTGGTCGAGGCTGCCGAGTGAGCCCGACTGCCCGACTGCGCACGATGATCGAGGCGGGTGAGATCCTGGTGGCTCCCGGCTGTTTCGACGGGCTTTCGGCCCGGCTGATCGAGCAGGCCGGCTTCCGCGCGGCCTATGCCTCGGGCGGGGCCATCGCGCGGGGAACGGGCGTGCCGGATCTGGGCCTCATGGATGCCGGTGAGTGCGCCGCGCGCATGGAGCAGATCGCCGATGCCGTGGACATACCCGTGATCGCCGACGCCGATACCGGCTATGGCAACGCGCTCAACGCCCGCCGTGCCGTGCGCCGGTTCATGCGGGCAGGGGTTGCCGCGATCCATCTCGAGGATCAGACCTTCCCGAAGAAATGCGGGCACTACGACGACAAGTCCATCGAACCCACGCATGCCTTTTGCCAGAAGATCGCCGCAGTGAAGGATGTCTGCGCGGACGACCTCGTGTTGATCGCGCGCTCGGACGGGTTGGCGGTGGAGGGGTTCGAGGCCACCATCGACCGTTGTCAGGCCTATGCCGAGGCGGGCGCTGACGTGATCTTCTTCGAAGCCCCGCATACGGTGGAACAGATCCGCGAGATCGGACAACGCCTGACCGCGCCGCTTCTGATCAACATGTTCGCGGGCGGCAAGACCCCGATGGTGCCGCTCTCGGACCTTGCCGACTGGGGTTATCGCATTGTGATCGTGCCATCGGACCTGCAGCGCGCCGCGATCCGGGCTATGCAGGAC
>JBCDID010000061.1:0-13387 GCA_038749355.1 Pseudomonadota bacterium
ACTATGCCATCGAAGATACGAATGGCGGACGGTATTGGCTGTTCCGAGACGGGCTTTATCACGAGGCTCATGCCCGCGGCGCGCCAGAGTGGTTCCTGCACGGGGTGTTCGCATGAGCATTGGCCCTGCGGGCTCAGGTGCATCATGGATGCACCCTACGCGGCGCAAGAGCGGAGAGCTTGTGGATGCCTGATTCCGGCCCTCCATCCGGCCGCGTGCTGCGTGCCCGGCGAAAGCGCGGCACGCACGTTCCTGCAGATACCGCGACCCCAGCAGACCAGCCCTATGCCGAGCTTCAGGTCACTACGAATTTCAGCTTCCTGCGAGGTGCCTCCCACCCGGATGAACTGGTTGCTGCTGCCAAGGCGCGCGGGCTCTCTGCCATCGCCGTCACAGACAGAAATTCGCTGGCAGGCGCCGTGCGCATGCACATCGCTGCAAAGGAGGCCGGGCTGCGGCTGGTGGTCGGCGCACGCTTGGACCTTCTCGACGGCCCGTCCTTCCTCTGCTGGCCCCGGGACCGGGCGGCTTATGGACGGCTTTCCCGTCTACTCTCCGCAGGCAAGATGCGCGCCCCAAAAGGGGAGTGCCACATCACCCCGGCAGAGCTTCTTGGCGCGTCGGAAGGACAATGCCTTGCCGTCATCCCACCGCACAAGCTGACCGCCCAGTTCCGAAACGAGCTCACGGCACTGGCTGGGCAGATCCCCGATCTCCACCTCGTCGCATCCCACTGCTACCAGGGCCGTGACCGCGTGCGCATCGCCCGCCTCGCCGCATTGGCTCACGCAACCGGCACCCGCCTACTCGCCACCAACGACGTTCACTATCATGTCGCCGACCGGCGCGATCTGCAGGACGTCATCACCTGCATCCGCGAGGGCACCCTCATCGACCAGGCAGGGTACCTGCTCGCCGCCAATGCCGAACGCCATGTCAAGGCGCCGGGCGAGATGGTGCGTCTCTTCCGCGGGCACGAAGATGCGCTGACGGCCAGCATGGACATCACAGATGCCTGCACCTTCTCGCTGGACGAGCTTCGCTACGAATATCCGGACGAGCCCGTCCCTCCGGGCAAAACACCACAGCAGCATCTCGAAGACCTGACCTGGGCAGGTGCCCGCGAACGCTACCCGAACGGCATCCCCGACAACGTTTTGTGGAACATCCGCAAGGAGCTCGGCCTGATCGGCGAGCTCGACTACGCGCCCTATTTCCTCACCGTGCACGACATCGTCGACTATGCCCGCACACCGCAGCCGGACAAAGGGAGGCACGACCCGATCCTCTGCCAGGGGCGCGGATCGGCGGCCAATTCCTCGGTCTGCTTCTGCCTCGGCATCACTTCGGTGGACCCGGCCGAGATCGACCTTCTTTTCGAGCGCTTCGTCACCCGCGAGCGCCGCGAGCCACCTGATATCGACGTCGACTTCGAGCACGAGCGCCGCGAGGAGGTGATCCAATACATCTACGATCGCTATGGCCGTGACCGCGCCGGGTTGGCGGCAACCGTCATCACCTACCGGGCGCGCTCAGCGTCACGAGAAGTTGGAAAGGTCATGGGGCTGACCGAGGACGTGACCGCAGCCCTTGCCGGCACTGTATGGGGGTCCTGGGGCACGGAGGTCAGCCCGGAGCGCGTGCGCGCAGCCGGCCTCGACCCGGAGGACGCACTCCTGATGCGGGTCATCCGACTGGTGGACGAGTTGGTGGGCTTTCCTCGCCATCTCTCCCAGCACGTGGGCGGGTTCGTTTTGACCCGCGGGCCACTGGTCGAGACCGTGCCCATCGGCAATGCCGCCATGGACGACCGAACCTTCATCGAATGGGACAAGGACGATATCGACGCGCTGGGGATCCTGAAGGTGGACGTGCTGGCGCTGGGGATGCTGACCTGCATCCGCAAGGCGTTCGAGCTGCTGGACGCGCATTATGATCGCCCGCTGACGCTGGCGACGGTCCCGGGTGACGATCAGGGCGTCTACGACATGATCTGCCGGGCGGACACGCTGGGGGTCTTCCAGATCGAGAGCCGGGCGCAGATGTCCATGCTGCCGCGACTGCGCCCCCGGTGCTTTTATGATCTGGTGATAGAGGTTGCAATCGTCCGCCCAGGTCCCATTCAAGGGGACATGGTGCACCCTTATCTGCGCCGTAGGAAGGGTTTGGAACCCGTGGACTTTCCCTCCCCCGCCCCGGAGCATGGGCCAAGGGACGAATTGCAGAAGATCCTCGGCCGCACCAAGGGCGTGCCTCTGTTCCAGGAGCAGGCCATGAAGATCGCCATGCAGGCAGCCCAGTTCTCGGCATCAGAGCTGAACGAGTTGCGCCGGGCGCTAGCAACCTTCCGCAGACGGGGCACGATCCACGAACTGGAAGAGAAGATGATCTCACGGATGGTGGCGCGCGGCTACCAGCCCGAGTTTGCCCGGCGTTGCTTCGACCAGATCAAGGGGTTTGGCGAATACGGCTTCCCGGAGAGCCACGCGGCCAGCTTCGCCCTACTGGTCTGGGTGTCCTGCTGGATCAAGCACCACTACCCGGATGTGTTCTGCGCAGCACTCCTGAACTCCCAGCCCATGGGGTTCTATGCACCTGCGCAGATCGTACGCGATGCGCGCGAACACGGGGGGGAGATGAAGCCCGTGGACGTGAACCTGTCGGATTGGGACTGCACGCTTGAGCCGGCTGCGCCGGCTTCGGTGCATCAACGGCGAGACAAGCTCACCGAAGGATGCACCCTACGCGGAACATCTGAACCGCACCGCGTAGGGTGCAACCCTGATGCACCGCCGGGTCCCGAAGGGAGAAAACAGCACGCAGTCCGCCTCGGCCTTCGTCAGGCCGATGGCGTTGGTGAGGACGCCATGACACGGCTCATGGCCCACCGGCCCTACACTTCTGTCGAGGAACTTCAGACCCGCGCAGGCCTGTCCTTGGGTGACATCGAACGTCTCGCCGAGGCAGACGCCTTCCGGTCTCTTGGGCTCGACCGGAGGGCTGCTCTTTGGGAAGTCCGAGCGCTCCGCCGTGCCAGGGCACTCCCGCTCTTCACTCATGCCGAGGCGGCCGAGCACGGAACCGAACCCAGTCCCCAACTCCCTGCCATGGCCCAAGCCGAACACGTGATCGCGGACTATCGCTCGTTGAAGCTGTCCCTGAAAGCCCACCCGCTCAGCTTCCTGCGCGAACACCTTACCGCCAAGGGCATCCTCCGGACCGCGGCCCTCACCGGCTTGCCAAATGGCAGGCGGGCCACTGTCGCAGGCGTGGTCCTCGTGCGTCAGCGCCCGGGCACCGCCAAGGGTGTCGTCTTCATGACCGTCGAGGACGAGACCGGTGTCGCCAACATCATCGTCTGGCCCAAGGTGCTGGAACGCTTCCGTCCGGTGGTGATGGGCGCGCGCATGGTAACAGTCCAGGGCCGCGTCCAATCAGCGGACGGCGTGCTGCATCTGGTGGCGGAGCGACTGGTGAACCGCAGCGACCTCCTCGACGGGCTGGCCGACAGCGACATGCCGGTGCCGCTCGCCCGCGCCGACGAGGTCGCCCGCCCGGTCCCTGAAAGAGCTTTGCCCGAAGGTGCCCAGGGCCGCCGCCACCCGCGCGACATGCGCATCCTGCCAAAGTCCCGCGACTTTCACTGAGCGCCCGAACGCCGCCAGCGCAGCATCAAAGGTATTTCCAGCAAGATGAAGGGGAGCTTCCCCCCGGAAACGCACCGTCGCGCAACTTCATCACCATGGTGCTGGACAAGGTCAGCCGGAGCCCGTGACAGTGTCTCCAAAGGAGACCGCCATGACAGCCCCTCGCGTCGCCCTCATGGGCATGATCCTGGAATCGAACCGCCACTCCCCGCCCGCAACGCGCGCGGACTTCGAAAGCCTCACATGGTTGTCCGGCGACGCCCTGCTGGCGGAGGCCCGCAAACCCGCTCCCGTGCTCGCCAAGGAGTTCTCCGCCTTCGTCCATGCCATGGACGCGACCGGCCCGTGGGAACCGGTACCGCTGACGCTCGCCGGTTGTCATCCGAAGGGGCCGGTCGAGGAAGCGGTCTTCGACGCCTATTGGGCCGAATGCGCCCCGCATCTCGGCCCCGATCTGGATGCGGTCTACCTCTGCCACCACGGAGCCATGGTCGCCACGCATCTGGACGACCCGGATGGGGAACTTGCCGCCCGCGTCCGCGCCGCCGTAGGTCCTGATGTGCCCATTGTCCAGACGCTGGACCTGCACGGAAACATCTCCGACACCATGTGCGAGGCCGTGGATCTGATCTGCGGCTACCGCACCAACCCGCATGTGGACATGATTGAGCGCGGGGAGGAGGCCGCCTTCACGCTCCGGCGTATCCTTGCAGGGCTCGCCAAGCCGAAGGTGGCGCACGTGAAGCTGCCACTGGCACCTGCTTCGATCGGGCTCCTGACCGCTTCGGGCCCTTACGGCGAGATGATTGACTACGGGCAGAGGCGGCAGGCGGAACTGGCTGGACGCATCCTGAACGTGTCGGTCTTCGGCAATTTCATCTTCTCTGATGTGCCCGAGAACGGCGTTTCTGTGGTCGTGACGGCCCGCGAGGACGCAGATCTGGCCGCAGGCCTCGCGCAGGAAATCGCAGCACTCGGGTGGGAAAACCGAGCTCGGTTCGTCAAACCTCTGACCCCGCTGGCAGACGCCGTGGACATGGCCATGGCGGGGGACCGGGCGCCGGTTATCTTTTCGGATTCCGGTGACAATCCGGGCGGTGGCGGGTCCGGGGGCACGACGGAACTGCTGTCGGCCCTGCATGCAGCGGGGGCCGAAGGCGTGTTCTACGGTTCCTTCTATGACCGGGAACTTGCGGCGGAGGCCCATGAGCTGGGCGAGGGCACGACTTTTTCGGCGAGGTTCAATCGCACGGCGGGCAACCAGAGTTGGGAGCAATGGGACCGCCCTTTTGAGGCGGAAGCCCGGGTTTTGGCGCTGCACGATGGCGAGGTTGCCGGACGGCTCGGGATCTTCGCTGGCAGGCACATGCATCTTGGCCCATCGGCGCTACTGGAGATCGGCGGGATCAAGGTGGTGATCATCTCGGACCGGACCCAAACCGCAGACCCGATGTTCTTCGAGATGTTCGGCCTTGACGTGGCAGACGCCCGCACGATCTGCGTGAAGTCACGTGGGCACTTCCGGGCCGGATTCCTACCTTGGTTCCCACCTGAGAACGTCTACGAGATCGACACGGCCGGGCTCACCTCACCCGTCTTGGAGCGCTGGCCTTTGGAGAACATCCCCCGCCCGAGCTATCCGCTGGACCCCGAAACTGAATGGCAGGCTTGATTGAGGAACGCCCGAAACCGCGGGGTCTATAGACGGGTTCCTCCGTACACTCTCAGAGTACATTAATTCTACGCTAACCGGATATGGCGGTATGAAATCCGTGTATATCCGTCATATCCCTGTGTACGTCGGATAACGGAGGGTAAACGGTCCTGACCCGCAATGGGTGCCGCGGATCAGATCTCGATGACGTCTCCGGCGCCCAGTTTTTCGGTGCCAAGCTCGGCGTGAAAGCGGGCGAGAATGTCGAACTCGACGCAGTGCATGGGCAGGAGCAGCGGCACGTTCTCGGCGCGGAACCACGCGATGGTCTCGTCGACCGGCGGGTTCTCGTCGTGCAGCAGGTGGAAGCCTCCGATCACGGCATGGAGCGGCTGCCCGGTTGCGGCCTTGGCCGCCTCGCAGATGTTGCAGATCCCGGCGTGCGAGCACCCGGCCACGACCACGGCGCCCTTCTCAGTGCGGAACGCGAGGGCCGTGTCATCAGGCATGGGATCGCCCTTGTAGTGGCCCGCCTCAAACGGGGTCACGCGCCGGATCTCGCCGAGGAAGAAAGCACCCGGGGTCATCTCGTGCACACCCTTGCTTTCGCGCACTTCGAAGTCGTCGCGGAGGATCCGCTGGATTTCCAGGTAGTCGGCGGCGGCAGTGCTGTCCTCCGGGATCTCCGGCGCGGGTTCCATGACACGCGGGTGCAAGACCACCGGTTTGCGACCCGTGAAGCCGTGATGCATGACGCCGCGTGTGTGGTCCCGATGGATGTGGCTGAAGGCAATCACGTCAACGGTATCCAGGTCGATGCCGGCGCGATCTGCATTGAACCGCCAGACATCCGACAGCCCCATGTCGAAGAGTATGCGCGCGCCGTCATGTTCGATCCAGGCGGAGAACCCCCATTCGGCCTTCCAGTGCATGGCGCAGACTTCGTTCTCGCAAAGCAGCGTGATCTTCAATTGGCCCTCCGGGCTTCAGTGCATCATGGATGCACCCTACGCGGAGTTCGCCGACAAAGCACCGTGTAGGGTGTCATCCTAAGGTGTTGTCGAACCAACAAACAAACCGCGTATCGAAAATGGCCCGAGAGCGCGGAGCGCGGTAGGGCGTTTTCGGTTCCATGTGGTTCGACACGCCGAAGTGCGCTTGCGCACGTGATGCACCCTTGTCACCCCTGACAGTGCGCGATCAGTGCCGCAAGCAAGCGGTCGCATTTCTCGAGTTCCGCAAGCGCGATGAACTCGTCGGCCTTATGGGCCTGCTCGATGGACCCCGGTCCGCAGATCACTGTCGGAATGCCTGCAATGTCGGCAAAGAGCCCGCCCTCGGTCGTGTACGCCACCTTGGCGTGATCGTTCCGGCCCGCAAGCCGTTTCGCCAAAACGGTGATGTCGGCCTCGGGTTCCGTGTCCAGCCCCACAACGTGGGAGTATGGGTGGAAGTCGATGCCGGTCTCGGGGTCCACGGCCTGCATCTCGGCCTCCAGCCGGTCGGCCTCGGCACGCACATCCTCGACCATCGCCACCGGATCATCGGCCCCAACGGCCCGGAACTCGAAGTCGAACTCGGCATGGTGCGGCACGATGTTGAGCTGCGTGCCGCCCGTGAACCGCCCCACATGGGCGGTTGTGTGCGGCATGTCGTAGAGCTCATCTCGGGCGCCCGAGGTCGCCAATTGCCGCCCCATATCCGAGACGAAGGTTACCAGCCGGGCCGCATACTCAGCGGCATTCACCGCCTGCGGCGCCAGCGACGAGTGCCCCGTCCGCCCGCGCACCACCACGCGCTTGGAGATCTTGTGCTTGTGGCCCGTCACCACCTGCATGTTCGTGGGCTCCCCCACGAAACAGCCCGCAGGCGTGACATCCCAGTCGGCCATCTCGTGCAGCATGGGGCGCACGCCGGTGCAGCCGACCTCCTCGTCATAGGAGAAAGCGATGTGGATCGGTTGCGCCAGCGGGGCCGCCACCATCGCGGGCACGGCGGCGAGCACACAAGCGAGGTAGCCCTTCATGTCACAAGCCCCACGACCATAGAGCAGCCCGTCCGCGACATGGGCTTCGAACGGATCCGAAGACCAGTCCTGCCCGTCCACCGGCACCACATCCGTATGGCCAGAGAGCACATAGCCGGGCACGCCCAAAGGCCCGATTGTCGCGATCAGGGACGCCTTCTCCCCGGTCTCGTCCGGGATCCGCCGCGAGGTGACGCCATGGCCCGCCAGGTAGTCCTCGACCCAGGCCACGAGTTCGAGATTGGAATTCCGGGAGACCGTATCAAAACCGATCAGCTCGGCCAGTATGTCAGTTGAACTCATATGCGATTGCTCTCCGAATCCGCTTCCCAAACCCATACCCGGTGATAGTGTCGAGATGCACGAAAAGGATTTCGCACCCGTTGCGCTCATCGCGTCGAGGTGCCCACCGTGCCCCTAAGTGATGTTACAAGACAGGGAATCGCAAACATGAACATCTTCCGAACAACGCTGGCAGGGCTTGCCGCCACCACGATGCTGGCGGGTGCGGCCATGGCCGAGGAGCTGACCATCGGGCTGGCCTCCGAGCCCACCGCCATGGACCCCCATTTCCACAATCTCGGTCCCAACAATGCCATGAGCCGGCACATCTTCGGCCGGCTGATCCTGCAGGATGCGAACCAGGGGCTGCAGCCGGGGCTGGCGACCGAATGGAAGCCAATCGACGACCTGACCTGGGAGTTCAAGCTGCGCCAGGGCGTGAAATACCATGACGGCTCGGATTTCACGGCCGACGACATTGTCTGCTCGTTCACGCGGGCGCCGGATGTGCCGAACTCGCCCTCGTCCTTCGCGACCTACACGAAGGGCAAGACGGTCGTGAAGGTCGACGACTACACTGTGCACATCAAGACGGCGGCCCCCTATCCGCTGATGGCCAACGATGTCTCGACGCTGCCGATCGTGTCCTCGGAAGGCGGTTGCAACGGCACCACCGACGACTTCAACACCGGCAAGGCCACCGTCGGCACGGGTCCGTTCAAGTTCGTCAGCTACTCGCCGGGTGACAGCATCGTGGTCGAGCGCAATGACGACTATTGGGGCGAGAAGCCGATCTGGTCCGAAGTCACCTTCAAGCCGATCAAGTCGGGTCCGGCCCGTGTGGCCGCCCTGCTGGCGGGCGATGTCGACATGATCGAAGGTGTTCCGACAACCGACATCACTACGCTGGCGGCTAATGACGATCTGGCACTGAGCCAGGGCGTGTCCAACCGCGTGATCTACCTGCACCTTGACCATGACCGCTCCGACAGCCCGTTCGTGAAGGCCAAGGACGGTGGGGCCATCGAAAACCCGCTGCGCAAGCTCGAGGTGCGTCAGGCGATCTCCAAGGCCATCAACCGTGACGCCATCGTCGAGCGCGTCATGGAAGGTGTCGCCATCAAGGCGGGCCAGTTGCTGCCGGACGGCTTCTTCGGCGTCTCGGATAAGCTGCTGCCGGTGGACTATGACCCGAATGGCGCGAAGGAGTTGCTTGCCGCCGCGGGCGTGGGCGACGGGTTCAAGCTGACCATCCACGGGCCGAATGACCGCTACATCAATGACGCCAAGATCGCCGAGGCCATCGGCCAGATGCTGACCCGCATCGGCATCGAGACCGAGGTCGAGACCATGCCGCGCTCGGTCTACTTCAAGCGCGCCTCGCGCGGTGGGCCGGACAAGACGCCCGAGTTCAGCTTCATCCTCGTGGGCTGGGGTGCCGGGTCCGGCGAGGCCTCCTCGCCGCTGAAGTCGCTGATCGCCACCCACACGCCGGACAAGGGCTGGGGGTCGTCCAACCGCGGGCGCTACTCCAACCCGAAGGTCAACGATCTGCTGACCAAGGCGCTGGCAACCGTGGATGACGAGGCGCGCGAGGCCCTTTTGGCCGAGGCGACCGAGATCGCCATCAGTGACGTCGCCATCATCCCGTTGCACTATCAGGTGAACACCTGGGGGGCGAAGAAGGGCCTGAAATACGAGGCCCGGACCGATGAGGCGACCTTGGCCACCGGCGTGATGAAGGAGTGATCCAAGGGAGTCACGGGTGCATCAACGGCGTGACAAGCACGCCGTTCGTCGTGACGTGGCACGACGGTGGATGCACCCTACGCGGAGCCTCTCCTCAAGCGCCGCGTAGGGTGTCATCCAAAGTGCCGCTCGCGGCACGTGATGCACCCTTGACGGGGGAGCCTCCTTGACCGTTTTCATTATCCGCCGCCTATTGCAGGCGCTCGTGGTCGTGGTGATCATGTCGCTGATCGTCTTCTTCGGCGTCAGCGTCATCGGCGACCCACTCGACAGCCTGGTCAGCTCCGAGGCGACCCCGGAGGAAGTGGAGGCCATCCGCGAAGCGTTTGGCCTCAACAAACCCATCTACATCCAATACTTCTATTTCGTCGGTGGAATCCTCGAGGGGAATTTCGGCGAGTCCTTCATCTTCGGGCGGCCCGCGATCCAGTTGATCCTGCACCACATGCCGGCCACCATCGAGCTGGCGGTAGTGTCGCTGGTCATGTCCATCGCTCTGGGCATTCCGCTGGGCCTCTATGCCGGGCTCTTCCCGGAACAGGCGATCTCGCGCGGCATCATGGCCGGGTCCATCCTCGGCTTCTCCCTGCCGACATTTTGGGTCGGACTGATGATGATCATGCTCTTCGCCGTCTGGCTCGGCTGGCTGCCATCCACCGGGCGCGGCGACACGGCGGTGTTTCTTGGCATCGAGTCGTCCATGTGGACCCGTGACGGGCTCTCCCATCTCTTCATGCCCGCGCTGAATCTCGCCCTTACGAACATCAGCCTTGTCATTCGCCTCACCCGCGCGGGCGTGCGCGAGGCCATGCACCAGGACTACATCAAGTTCGCCCGGGCCAAGGGGCTCTCGACCAGCCGTGTCATCGGCGTGCATCTGCTGAAGAACATCATGATCCCGGTGGTGACCGTGCTGGGATTGGAGTTCGGCAACCTGCTCGCCTTCTCCGTCGTCACCGAGACGATCTTCGCCTGGCCCGGCATGGGCAAGCTCCTGATCGACTCGCTCCTGCAACTCGACCGGCCCGTGGTGGTCGCCTACCTCATGATCATCGTGGCGATGTTCGTGGTCATCAACCTCGTGGTGGACATCGCCTATTCGGTCCTCGACCCCCGCGTCCGGCTGAAGGACCAGGGCACATGAGCGACGCGACGGCACCCGAACCGGCGCACAAGGCTCCCGCGCGCGTCGAGACGCCGTTTCAGCGGTTCCGCGCGGAGTTTTTCGAAAGCTGGATCGCCACGTTCGCCCTCATCCTGCTGATCGTCATCGTGGCGCTGGCCCTGCTGGCGCCCTGGATCACCCCGCAGAACCCGTATGACCTTGCCCAGGTGGACGTGCTCGACGGACGCCTACCGCCCGGCTCCGAAGCCTTCGCCGGCTACACAATGTGGTTGGGCTCGGACGGGTTGGGCCGCGACCTTTATTCCGCGATCCTCTACGGTATCCGCATCTCGCTGATGGTCGGTCTGGCGTCCGGGTTCATCGCGCTGATGATCGGCACGGCGATCGGCCTGATCGCTGCCTATTCCGGCGGTCGGATAGACGCGCTGATCATGCGGGCAGTGGACCTGCAGTTGTCGTTTCCGGCAGCGCTCATCGCGCTGATGTTGGTGGCCGTGCTGGGTCGAGGCGTAGACAAGATCATCCTTGCCCTGGTGGTCGCCCAATGGGCCTATTACGCGCGCACCGTGCGGGCCAGCGCCTTGGTGGAAAGCGCCAAGGAATATGTCGAGGCCGCCCGATGCCTCGGCCTCAGCCACGCCCGGGTGATCTTCCAGCACGTGCTGCCGAACTGCATGGCACCGCTGATCGTGATCGGAACGGTCCAGACTGCCTCGGCGATCGCACTGGAGAGCACACTGTCGTTCCTCGGCGTCGGCCTGCGGCAGACGGAACCCTCGCTGGGGGTTCTGATTGCGAACGGGCGCGAATACATCATTTCCGGGCGCTACTGGATTTCTGTGTTTCCCGGCATCGCGCTCCTGCTGACCATCGTGGCGATTAATCTTGTCGGTGACCAGCTCCGCGATGTGCTGAATCCGAGGCTGAAGAAGTGATCTGTCAATCGAGTCATTGGTGCATCATGGATGCACCCTACGCGGCGTCCCAAGGTTCGTCCCGCGTTGGGTGCATCCCGCGACGCGCTTGCGCGGCGGCAGATGCACCGGCGCCTGCGGAGCAGGCCAAACCATGACAGTCCTCTCCGTTGAAAACCTGCAAACCCACTTCTTCACCCGCGCAGGCGTGGTGAAGGCCGTGGACGGCGTCGACTTCGCGCTCGGCAAGGGCGAGGTCATGGGGCTCGTGGGCGAGTCCGGCTCCGGCAAGTCAGTGACCGGGTTCTCCATCATCGGGCTGGTAGACGCACCGGGCCGGATCGTAGGCGGCTCCATCCGTTTCCACGGCGAGGAGCTGGCCCAGGCCCCGGAAGAGCGCATGCGCAAGCTGCGCGGCGGCAAGATCGCCATGATCTTCCAGGACCCGATGATGACGCTGAACCCGGTACTGCGCATCGACACACAGATGATTGAGGCAGTCCGTGCGCACGAAAAAGTCTCCAAGCGCGAGGCCTGGGCGCGTGCCCGCGACGGGCTCGGTGCTGTCGGCATCCCCTCGCCCGAGGAGCGCCTGCGTTCCTATCCGCATCAGCTTTCCGGCGGCATGCGCCAGCGCGTGGCCATCGCCATCGCCTTCCTGAACAACCCGGACCTGATTGTCGCCGACGAGCCCACCACAGCGCTTGATGTCACCATTCAGGCGCAGATCATCCACGTGGCCCAGACGCTCTGCCGGGATCGGGGTGCCGCAATGATCTGGATCACCCACGATCTGGCGGTGGTGGCAGGGCTCGCCGACCGGATCTCAGTCATGTACGCGGGCCGGGTTGTCGAACAGGGCGCAATTGACGATGTGATCGATCGGCCGCGCCACCCCTATACGGTTGGACTTCTGGGCTCCGTGCCCTCTGCGAACCAGCGTGGCAAGCGGCTCAACCAGATCCCCGGGATGACGCCGAACATGCTGGCCCTGCCCCAGGGCTGTGCATTCCGCGAACGCTGCCCGCGCGGCTCCACGGTCTGCACCTCGGAGCCGCAGATATCGGATGATCGCCACCGGGTCCGCTGCTTTCACCCGCACGAGGCCGCGCAAATCACAGGCATGACCGCATGAGTGCCCCCATCCTCGAAGTCCGCGGTGTGTCCAAACGATTCGTCAAACGGCTGGATCTCGCGGGCAAGATCGCCGCGCGGCTGGGCTCGAACATCCGCGAGGAGGTCGTGCACGCGGTCGACGGCGTCGACATGGCCATCCAGCCGGGCGAAGTTGTGGGGCTTGTCGGCGAGTCCGGTTGCGGCAAGTCCACGCTCGGCCGGGTCATCGCGGGCATCCACGCGGCCACCGAAGGCCAGGTCTTCTTCGAAGGCCGGGACATCGCGACCCTGTCAGGCGCGGATCGCCGGGCGGCAACACTGGCCGTCCAGATGATCTTCCAGGATCCGTTCGCGTCCCTGAACCCGCGCATGCGCGTGGAACAGATCATCGGTGAGGCGCCGCTGGTGCACGGGCTGACGGACCGCGCGGGGTTGCCTGCCTATGTCGACGACATCATGACCCGGGTGGGGCTCGACCCCAGCCTCAAGCGCCGTTATCCGCACCAGTTCTCGGGCGGTCAGCGCCAGCGCATCGGCATTGCGCGCGCGCTCGCCGTGAAGCCGCGGTTTCTGGTTTGCGACGAGGCGATTGCAGCGCTGGATGTCTCGATCCAGGCGCAGGTTCTGAACCTCTTCATGGATCTGCGCGAAGAGTTCGACCTCACCTATCTCTTCATCTCCCACGATCTTTCCGTCGTCGAGCATATCGCGGACCGCGTGGTGATCATGTATCTCGGGCGGGTCGTGGAGAGCGCGCCGACCGAGCAGCTTTTTGCCGTGCCGCAGCACCCCTATACCCAGGCGCTGCTGGCCGAGGTCCCGCGGCTCGACCAGCGGAGGCGAAACTTCACGCCTGTCAAAGGCGAGATCCCG
>JBCDID010000062.1:0-13280 GCA_038749355.1 Pseudomonadota bacterium
GTCCGGGTATTCGAGGCGGATGCCCTTGGCGCGCGCAACGGCGAGCGCCTCCTCGGCGATCTGCCAGCGGATCGGCGCGAGGTCGGGCACGCGTGTGACCTCGCCCATCCGCAGCCCGGTGATCGCCGAGGGCGCATTGATGCAGCAATTGTGGATGAACTTGGACCAGAGAACGCCTTCGATATTGTCGGTGACCTCGGTGGGCATGCCACCCTGGGTCATGGCATCCGCGAACCACCGCGTGCGGTCGGACGCACGCCCGTCCAATTCGCCAACCTGCGTCGGGTCCATCTTGGTAATCCGCGGGCGTCCGGGCGCGGGACGGTCGGCGGAGGCGCGGGTCGAGCCCATGAAGACCCGTCCTGCCCCCAGCACCTCGATCAGCGCCTCGGCGTTGCCGAGCCCGTTCTGCAGGGAGACGGCGCTACCTTCGGCTTTCAACAGATGCGCGGCTGTCTCGGCAGCACGCGCGGTCTCGAAGGCGGGCACCATGATCACGGCCAGGTCCACGCGTCCCGCTTCGCCAGCGGCACTATCCGCGGCGACCGGCCCCGCGTCGCCCAGGTTCTCCACCGCCAATCCGTCGGCGCCGATCACAGTCACATGCGCGGTGTCGGTGTCGACAATCTCGACCCAGGCGCCCGCGCGGGCCAGCGCACAGGCCATGGACCCACCCATGGCCCCTGCCCCGATCACGACGATGCGGGGGTCAGCCATCTGGTGGTCCTGCATGCTTCCCTCCCCTGGCATTCTCTGGTTTGGTACGAGCAAAGCACGAGCCCATGGGGAGAACAAGCATGGCCGCGGATCCGTCGAAACCCATCATCACCGTGAAACGCGCTTGGGAACGCCCAAGCGCCGACGTCGTGGCGAAGTTTGCGGCCGCACCCACGGGCAATGTGTCGGATGCCGCGGGACGCGGGGGCTCGGTGGACCCGGAGATCAAGCCACGCACGCCCAAGTTCCGGTTCGCAGGGACCGCTATGCCCATCGACGCGGGCAAACATGACAACCTTGCCTTTTGGACCGCGCTGGACAGCGTGCAGCCCGGCGACGTCATGATGGTCTCGACCCATGATCACATGGACTGCGCCGTAGTGGGCGACCTCATCATCTCGTTCGCTCGGAACCGGGGGGCCGTGGCCGTGGTGACGGACGGAATGATCCGGGACGTTGAGGCATTGGAGGACGTGGGGCTGCCCGTGTTCTCGCGCGGTGTCCGCCCCTCGGGGCCTCAGAAGGCGGGGCCCGGATCCGTCGGCTTGCCGGTGTGGATCGGCGGACAACGCGTGTGCGCGGGCGACATCGTGGTTGGCGACCGGGACGGCGTGGTCATCTGCCCCAAGGTCATGATTGACACGGCACTGCCAATCCTCGACGAAATCGCCGCAAAGGAAGCTGGCATGGAAGAGGATGGCAAGAACGGCCTGCCTTCGCCGCGCAACATCGACAGCTTCCTCGACGGTGTGGAGATTGTTCACGTCGACTGATCTGATGGTCAAGGGTGCATCAACGGCGTGGCAGGCACGCCGAAGGATGGCACCCTACACGGAGCATCGCGGCACGCGCCGCGTAGGGTGTCATCCAAAGTCTCCGCAGGAGGTGTGATGCACCCTTGACGGAAAGGAGATCCGCCAATGTCGCTAACCTCGACCTTCTTCGAAGTCGAACGCCACGGAGCGGTGGCGGAGCTCCGCATGAACCGGCCCGAGAAGGCCAACGGCATGAGCCCGGATTTCTGGGAAGACCTGCCCCGCCTGGTCGAGGCGCTGGACGCGGACATGACCGTGCGGGCGATCGTGCTGACGGGGGCTGGCAAGAACTTCACTGGCGGCATGGACCTGTCCACGTTCCAGGAACTCACCGGCATGATGCAACAGGAACCCGGGCGCGTCGCTTACGCGCTGCGCCGGGTGATCCTCCGCTTGCAGGACAGCTTCACCGCTTTGGAACGCGCGCGCCTTCCGGTGATCGCAGCCATCCAGGGGGCATGCATTGGCGGCGGCATCGACCTGATCACGGCCTGCGATATCCGGCTGGCCAGTGAGGATGCCAAGTTCTCGATTGAGGAGATCAATATCGGCATGGCCGCAGATGTGGGGACGCTGCAGCGTCTGCCGAAGCTCGTGCCCATCGGTGTGGTTCAGGAGCTTGCGCTGACCGGGCGGCGGTTCTCGCCGGAGGAGGCGCGAGGATGGGGCCTGATCAACGCTGTCCTCCCGGATGCCGAAGCCGTGCGCTCGGCCGCGTTGGAAATGGCATCCAATATTGCGGCCAAATCGCCGCTGGCGGTCGCAGGCACCAAGCAGGCGGTGTTGCACGCACGGGATCACTCCGTAACGGAGGGCCTTGAACATATTGCCACTTGGAACGGCGGAATGCTGCGCGCAGAGGACCTTATGGCGGCACTCCAGGCCCGAATGGCGCGTAAAGAGGCAGTCTTCGCGGATCTTCTCGCCGCGAACTTCTGATTTCGGCAGCGCCCATTCAGCGCATGAATTTCCAGATTGTGGAAAAACAACCCAAACGCGAATCAAGGAGCTGTGCTATGCAGGTTTTGCGCTCAGGTGTCGGGCGTGAAAATGCCGGTCAACGCGGGGGGTGTAGCAACCTGCCGGCTATGGGAGGAACTTTGATGCACATGACGTCGAACCCATTTCTTGCTGCCTTTGCCGGGTTCAGCCTGGCATATGCCGTCTGGCTGAATGCTCTGCAGGAGGCCAGTGTGCGGGAGGCGTTCCGGTCCTGACCGGGGCGCCTTACGCGCCGCCCGTGAGCGCCCAGTAGACCAGTGTGAGCACCGCCATCGTCAGTGCGGTGAAGAGCGGGTTCCACCCGTAGGTCAGGCGCGCTCCCGGGTGGCCGGTAATCCTTGACATGAGGATGACGCCCGAGGCGAAGGGCGATATCGTCGTAGAAACGGACCAGCCCGCAGCAATGGCCAGGGCCGTCAGCGTCGGCTCCGCGGGCAGGCTCGGCAGGCTGCCCAAGATCGCGCCGAAGAACACCGCCATCATGATGGGCGACAACGCAAACTGGCTGAGCGCGACCACGGCCAGCGTGACGGTTGTCATGAAAACCCAGGCAGGCCAGCTGTTGAGCCCCAGCGCCTCGGCCCAGGCCCGCGCTGGGATCAGCTCGGCACCTGCTATACCGACGAAGCCCGCGGCGGCCAACGTCACGGCCGCTGGTGCGGAGGCGGGCAGACCCTGGCCCGCAATTCCCCGCAGCCGCTCGCGAAGCGCCGCGTAGGGTGCATCCTTCGGCGCGCTCGCCGCGCCGTTGATGCACCGAAGCCCGAAGGGCCAACCACCGCTTTGCACCCAAAGCCAGCCGAGCAGAAGCACGGGCGCCGCCCCCATCAAGCCCGCCGGAATGCCAAGCCCGGTTGCCAAGATGATCAGCCCTGTCAGTCCCATGAACACCACGCAGACACTCAGGAAGCGCAGCACAGCACCAAGCGGCAGCGGCGCGCGCTCCACCGGTGGCAGCCCCATCGCGCCGGCAGTGTACCGCCGCCAGGCGATCCTATCCTCGGCCCAGCCGATCACCAGCATCAGGCATGACAGGCAAAACCCGATGGCGATCCAGCGTGGTCGATCGATCCCGTCGATCAAGCCTAGAAGCGCCAGCGGCGCCACGGCGGTTGGCGACCAGACCACGCACCACGCGAACCCGCGCAGCACCGCGTTCAACTGACGACGTTCCCGAATGGGCGTCAGCGGATCATTAGGTGCCGCCTCGGCGGACCGCCGGATCAGGGGAGCCAGCAGGGTCACGGTGCCGAGGTTGAACACCACTCCCATGAGCATGGTGCCACCAAACAGCCCGGTAAACCGCCGCCCACCCGGCTGGCGCGACAGGTAAGTTCCCACCTGCTCGACGGAGCGGGACGTCATTGCCGCCTCCTGCACGAGGCTCAAAAGCAGGATGAACGCCATGAGGAACACCGCCTGATCCATGGCGCGCCGCGCCGCTGCCCAGGGTTCGGGATGCAACCGTATCAGCAAGCCAACAAGCAGCAGGGACAGGCAGACCAGATAACCCTCACGCAGCCCGAAACGCGGCATGGCGGTCAGAACAACCGCTCCCATGGCCAGGTGTGCTGCATCCCGCAGCGCGGGCACGCCGAGGTACAAATGCCCCAGTTCGCAGCCCATCACCGCCAGCAGTGCAAGGATCAGCGGGCGTCCCAGCGCATCACGCATCCGATTTCGTCTCCCAGGGAGCACTGGCGTCGCGCCCCCGATTGCGCCCGGCCACACCGGTCGTCTACACCTTGGGCAGGCGGGACAGGTGCTGTCCAGCCAAGGGACGCAGCAGACGCCCCACCATCACAAGGGAGGTTACCCGTTGACCAAGTACCGCATGACGATCATCGGCGCGGTTCACCCGGATGCCATGGCGCTGGTCGAGGCTCGCGACGATATCGACGTCACGGTGATCGAGGACGCGATGCCTTCGCGCGAAGAGATCGTCGAGAAGATCCGTCATGCGCACGGGATCGAGGTGCGCACCGCCAAGCTGCCCGAGGATATTCTGGCCGAGGCTCCGGACCTCAAGATCGTCTCGCGCCACGGGGTGGGCACGGACTCAGTCGCAGTGGACTACATGACATCGCGCCGCCTGCCGGTCGCCATCGCTGTCGGCGGCAATGACCGGGCCGTGGCCGAGCACACCATGACCATGATGCTTTGGTTCGCCCGCGACATGCCACGCCAGCACGAGCTTGGCCTTCAGGGCGACTGGAAGCGCCGGGGGGAACTGAAGGCCTACGACCTCGAAGACCGGACGCTGCTGATCGTTGGTCATGGCCGCATCGGCGGTCGCGTCGGAGAACTGGCGCGCGCCTTCGGGATGCGGGTGCTCGCCTATGACCCTTTCATCGATGCGGTCCCGGACGGTGTCGAGCATCTGGCCGATTTCCACACCGCCCTTGGGCAGGCCGATATCGTCACCGTGCACGTGCCCAAATACGACGCCACCAACCCGCTGATAGCCGCACCCGAGATCGCCGCCATGAAACCCGACACGATCCTGATCAACTGCGCCCGCGGCGGGATCTGCGAAGAGACGGCCGTGGCCGAGGCGCTTGGCACCGGCCATATCCGCGGGTATGGCTGCGACGTATTCTCGACCGAGCCGACACCGCCCGACAATCCGATCCTATCCGCACCAAACACGTTGCTCTCGACCCACTCCGCCGCCATGACTCCGCAGGGCATGCGCAAGATGGGCATGATCGCCGTGCAAAACGTGCTCGACTGCTTTGACGGCAAGCTAAAACCGGAGATGGTCTTCAACCGAAAGGAACTGGGGCTGTGAACGAGGTCAAACTGGACACAGCAGGGCTCACGGACGTCCTGACCCGGATCTTCACTGCCGCCGGTGGCGCGGGCGACGAGCCCCGCGTCGTTGCCGAGAACCTCGTCGGCGCGAACCTTGCGGGCCATGACAGCCACGGCGTCGTGCGCACACAGCGTTACTGCGAGTGGGTGCGAGAGGGGGTCTGCCACTGGGGCCGCAGCCTCGAGATGGTCGTAGACGCGGATGCCTTCGCGCTTGTGGACGGGCAGATGGGGTTTGGCCAATCGCTTGGCATCGAAGCCGTAGCGCTTGGGCTGGAGAAGGCCCGCAAGTCCGGTGTCTCCATCATCGCACTCCGCAACGCCGGACATCTGGGGCGCATCGGCGAATGGGCCGAGCGCGCCTGCGCCGAAGGCTTCGTCTCGATCCACTTCGTCAATTGCTACCATTCGCGGTTGGTCGCCCCGTTCGGCGCGATCGAGCGTGCCATGGGCACCAACCCCGTCGCGATCGGCGTGCCGGTGGAGAGCGGCGATTTCCTGCTGGACTTCGCCACGTCCACGGTCGCCGAAGGCAAGGTCCTGGTGGCAAAGAAGGGCGGCAAGGCCCTGCCGGACGGCGCTCTGGTCGCCCCGGACGGGGCACTTACCACCGACCCTGACGTGCTCTATGGGCCGCTAGCGCCAGGCGAGCTGCCGAACCCCTCGAAGGGTCCCGGCGCCATCACGGCGATGGGAATGCACAAGGGCTCCGGGCTATCCATGGCGTGCGAGATGCTGGCGGGCGCGCTGACCGGGTCGGGCACCTGCGGGCCGGACTACGCGTTCAAGAACGGGATGCTGTCGATCTACATCGACCCCGCGCGCATGGATGACGGGCACGACTGGGCGGCGGCCGCACGGGATTACGTCGACTTCGTGCATTCCATGAAACCCCGCGACCCGGCCGAGCCGGTGCTGGTGCCCGGCGATCCAGAACGCCGCCGCCGCAGGGAGCGCGCCGAGATCCTGCCGCTGCCCCTGGACGCCTGGGACTCGATCCTCGCATCGGGCGTCGAGCTTGGCCTGGACCGTGCGGAATTGGCCGCAATGGCGGAGCGATAAGGAGAGACTCATGAACCCCGACGGCCTGCGCGCCCGCATCCTCGGCCGAGAGATCCTCTCCGGCACTTTCGTGAAAACGCCTGCCTACGAGGTCATGGAGGTACTGGCCCAATCCGGTCTCGACTTCATCTGCATCGATTGCGAGCACGCACCGAATGACCGGCGCGGCATGGACGCATCTCTGGCAATGGCAAAAGCCTTGGGCCTGCCCGCCCTGGTGCGGGTGCCGGAATTCACGCCCGGCAACGTCCTCATGGCACTGGACTCAGGCGCTGTCGGGGTAGTGATCCCGCATGTGGATTCCGGCGAGAAGGCGGCGGCAGTCGCCAAGTCCGCACATTTCGGCCATGGCGGTCGCGGGTTCGCGGGGTCGACCCGCTGGGCGGGCCAGGGTGCCAACCCGATGAAGGACGTGCTGGCCATGGACGACGAGACCGTGGTGCTCGCCCAGATCGAAGAACCTGAAGGCGTGGCAGCCTTGGACGCCATCGCCGCAACGGACGGCATAGACGGGCTCTTCGTGGGCCCCGCCGACATGTCAGTCTCTCTGGGCGTGAATGACCCGACTCATCCGGATGTCCGCGATATCATGCGCCAGACGGCAGAAGCCGCGCACGCACACGGCAAGGCGGCCGTGACCTTCGCGCCGGATACCTCCTCTGCCGCCACGCTCAAAGATCTCGGCATCTCGATGTTCTTCATCGGGTCCGAACACACCTTCATGCTTGTCACTGCAAAGCAGGTCGCGGCAGACATCGCGGCGCAGAAGTAATCGCAATGCCCGAAAGCCAGGCACAGGTCTCACCACTTGCGTCCCCCCCGAACCGGGGGGCAAGGGGGGCTGATGCAAAGGCATCCGAATGCCCGGCAGGGCATGAGGCCCGCTTGGCATGACCCCAACCGTCCATATCGGCTGCGGCGCAGGGTTCATGGGCGATCGATTTGATGCCTCACTGCCGATCCTGGCCGATATGACCCGCCGCGAAGGGCCGAATTACCTGATGTTCGAGGTGCTGGCCGAGCGCACTCTGGCGGTCGCCCAGAACATAAGACGCGAGGACCCTGCCAAGGGATACTCCCCCTATCTCGACCACTATATCCGTCCGGCTTTGGCCAAGGCAAAATCCCAGGGCGTCACCATCGTCTCCAACATGGGCGCTGCAAATCCGGTCGGAGGAGCCAAACGCGTGCTTGAGATCGCGGCGGAAGAGGGCATCAGAGGCCTCCGCGTCGCCGTGCTCCTCGGTGACGATCTGACTGAGACCATCCCGACCTCCGAGATCGCCGCCATGCCCACAATGGAGGGGATCGGGCTCAATGGCCGTCCCATCGTCGCCGCCAACGCCTATCTCGGCGCACGATCCGTGGCGAAAGCCGTGGCCGCTAGCGCGGACGTGGTACTGGTCGGGCGCACGACCGATAGCGCGCTCGCGCTTGGGCCCCTGATACACGAGTTCGGCTGGGACGCAGACGCTGTAGACCGGCTCGCACAAGGCACCGTTGCGGGGCATCTCCTCGAGTGCGGCGGTCAGGTCACGGGCTGCTACTTCGCCGATCCCGGATTCAAGGACGTTGCTGGGCTCGCGCAAGCTGGATTCCCCATCGCCGAATGCCATACGGACGGGAGTTTCACCATCACCAAGCCGGAGGGCACGGGCGGGCTCGTGGACCGGCGCACTGTGACGGAGCAACTGCTCTACGAGATGCATGATCCGAGCGCTTACCTCGTGCCGGACGTCACGCTCGATTGTACGCAACTTACCGCTGACGAAACCGGTCCCAATCGCGTCCACATCTCCGGTGCGCGCGGACGCGCGGCGCCAGAGACGCTCAAGGCCACGATCTCGGTGGACGGAGGTTGGCTGGGTGAGGGCTTCCTCACCTATTCGGGGCCCAACGCGCTCGCCCGGGCAGATCTGGCAGGGCAGATCGTACGGGAACGATTGGCCTCCCTCGGCACAAACGAGCCTGTGCGCATCGAGACCCTGGGCACCTTCGCCACCCTGGACGGCGGAAACCCGGACAAACGGGCCAACCGGACCCTGCCAACCGACGGCGAGTACACGGTTCGCATTGCCACTCAATCCGTCGATAAGGGCAAGGCACAACAGGTTTGCGACGAGTTGATGATGCTCTACTGTTCTGGCCCCGCTGGCGGTGGCGGCTATCGTGGCTCGGTGACGTCCCAGATTGCCACCGCTTCGGTCCTGGTCCCAAGGGAACGGATCGAACCCAATGTGCGCGTGGAGGTGTTCGAGTGAAGCTCCCCCTTCACGCCATCGCCCATGGCCGCGCGGGCGACAAGGGCGACACGTCCAATGTCTCGGTGATCGCATACCGGCCCGAGGCCTGGCCACATCTTTTGGAACAGGTCACTGCGGACGCCGTTCAGCAGGCCTTCGCTCATCTGGGCGTCACAACGGTTCGACGCTACGAGTTGCCGAACCTGCATGCGCTCAACTTCGTCATCGAGGGCGCACTGCAAGGGGGCGTCAATGCCTCGCTCGGATTGGACCGTCACGGCAAGACGTTGTCCTTCCTGCTGCTGGGCGAAGTGGAAGTCGATGTGCCCCAGGAATGCGTCCCGGAAGGCTCACCCTACCTGGTCTGAAGCGGCATTTGCGGCCAGCAGGACGACGCGCACCCTCGCAGCACGACCGAAAGTGCTGCTTCTATGCCGAGGATGCGGTACAATGGACTCCGCATTTGGATAGGGTAAAGCATATGAATGACCAGAAGAAGACGCCGGAAGAGATCAGCGACGCGCAATTAGAGGATGTCACCGGCGGCATCCTCGGCGGGATCTGGGAAGACGTGAAAGAGACTGTGAACGATGGCGTGGACACGGCCACCGACGCTGCCGAACAGGTGGCCGACTGGGCCGGTGGGCAATCAGGAAACGGTGCCGATCAGGCGGGCAACGCGGCCAATTCCGGCTGGGACCATACTAAGAACTACATGAAGGTTCTGACGGTCGCGCCGGGTTCCGGGAAGAAGAAGTAGCTCAAGCCGGCCTCGAATCCCTGGCCTCCAGCACTGCGAGTAACGGGTGCGGCGTAACGGGCGAACGCTCGGGCGGCCGCCACGCAGCCAAAATCGCATTTCCGATTCCTTTGCTGTGGCGAACACCCTAGCATCGCCCCACTTCCCTTGCGCGCCCAACAGCCCGTCTGATTCAGGAGAACCCATGCCCGTCATAGATCGTATCGCCGAGTTTGCAGACGATATCACCGCGTGGCGCCGTGATTTCCACGAGCACCCGGAACTTGGGATGGAGGAGGTCCGGACCTCGGGCATCGTCGCCGACCTGCTCCGCGAATGGGGGATCGAGACGCATACCGGCATCGGCAAGACCGGCGTGGTCGGTGTGCTGAAGGGCAAGCACGAGGGCGCGCGCAGGATAGGCCTGCGTGCCGACATGGACGCGCTGCCCATCGATGAGCGCACCAACCTGCCATACGCCTCCAAGACGCCCGGGGTGATGCACGCCTGCGGGCATGACAGCCACACGGCGATGCTGCTGGGGGCAGCGAAGTACCTGGCAGAAACGCGGGATTTCGCGGGCACCGCCATCTTCATCTTCCAGCCGGCCGAGGAAGGGCTCGGCGGCGCCCGCGCCATGCTGGCCGACGACCTCTTCGATCGCTTCCCCTGCGACGAGATCTACGGCATGCACAACAACCCCAATGGCGAGGCCCACAAGGTCGGCGTCAAGCCGGGCGAGGCCATGGCGGGCGCAGATTTCTTCGACATCCACATCCGGGCGTTCGGGTCGCACGCCGCCATGCCGCAAATGTCCAAGGACCCGGTGATGATCGGCTCAACCTTGGTCAGCCAACTCCAGACCATTGTCAGCCGGAACGTCCCGCCAACCGACCCGCTGGTGCTCTCGGTGACTCAGTTCCACGCGGGCGCTGCGTATAATGTGATCCCGTCAGAGGCGACGGTATCCGGCACCATGCGCTACTTCGACCCTGATGTCGCGAACATGGTGCGCGGGCGCATTCGGGACCTCTGTTCGGGGCTGGGCGCGGCATACGGGGTCGAGATCGAGTTCGACAATCGGGAGATCTTCGATGTGTTGGTGAACGACGCCACGCTCTCGCGGGTCATGCTGGATGTGGCGTCCGAGGTCGTGGGCACCGAGAACACGCAGGTCACGCCCAAGGTCCGCACCGGATCCGAGGACTTCGCAGACATGCTTCGCGTCGTCCCTGGCGCCTATTGCACCGTTGGACACGGGGGCACCGTGCCGCTCCACAATGACGGGTTCATTCTGGACGAGACGATCCTGCCTGTGGGCGCCTCCATCTACGCCCGCCTGATCGAGCGCCGAACCGCCGCATGACCGACTTCAACGCCCTGCCCTTCGACGCCAACGACATGCTGGCGGGGCTGCGCCCCTGGGTGGAATGCGAAAGTCCGACCCACGATGCCGCCGCCGTCGACCGGATGATCGATCTGGGCGCATATGCGCTTGCGGCCATAGGCGCGCAGATTGAGCGCATCCCCGGGCGGATGGGCTGCGGCGGCTCGGTGCGGGCGACCTTCCCGCATCCGAAGGCCGGCGAGCCTGGCATCCTGATTGCCGGCCATATGGATACGGTGCATCCTTTGGGGACACTGGATGTTCTCCCTTTCCGGCGCGACGGGAACAAGTGCTGGGGTCCTGGCATCCAAGACATGAAGTCCGGCAATTATGTGAGCCTGGAGGCGATCCGCCAACTCTCGCGGGCAGGCATCGAGACACCGCTGCCAATCACAGTGCTCTTCACCCCTGACGAGGAAATCGGCACGCCCTCGACCCGCGATCTGATCGAGGCAACCGCCACCACACAAAGATACGTGCTCGTGCCGGAACCCTCTTGGGCGACTGGCCGCGTCGTCTGGGGCCGCTACGCCATCGCACGGTTCAACCTCGAGACCATCGGTAAGCCCAATCATGCCGGCGTCGATCCGCGCAAGGGCGTCTCAGCAGTGCGGGAAATGGCCAAGCGGACGCTCGAGATCGAGGCCATGACCACGGACGACGCAACGTTCTCAGTCGGCTGTGTTCAGGCCGCGCAGGCCCATGTGAACTGTGTGCCTTCGGGCTGCTCGGCCCAGGCCATCTGCATGGCCAAGAAACAGTCGGATCTAGACGCGGCGGTGGAGAAGATGCTGGCGCTGACAACGACTGAGGGCGAGGTGCAGTTCCATGTCACGCGCGGTGTCACCCGCCCCATCTGGGAACCTGATGAGGGCACGAAAGCCCTTTATGAGCATGCTCAGGGTATCGCGAAAGGCCTCGGATTAGACATCCCGGCAGAGATGGCGGGTGGCGGGTCGGATGGCAACTTCACGGGTGCCATGGGCATCCCGACGCTGGACAGCCTTGGACCCCGCGGCGCGGGGCTGCACACGCTGACCGAGCATATCGAGATCGACAGCCTCGCTGAGCGGGGCAAGCTGATCGCAGGGCTCCTCGCAACACTTCAGTAGACGGACGACAGAAGCCGCCGCGCGCCAACGGCTCGCGCCAGCGAAGCGACGGCGCGAGCGCAAGGGCTTGTGAACGCACGGCAGTGCGTGAACTCATTCAAACTCGCAGGCTCAGAGTTTCGTGGCTGGTGCCGCGGGCGTGCGCGCCTTCCGTGCCACAACCATTTCCCGGTGCGAGATATAGGTTGCGGACGCGATTATGATCGCACCACCCAGCAACACAAATGGATCGACTGCCTCCCCGAAGGCCCAGATCCCCAGAAGGCTCGCCCAGACCAGCTGCAGAAACTGCACCGGCTGCGTCACCGTGATGGGCGCTGCCTTGTAGGCCCTGGTCAGAGTATAGTGACCCGCGGTTGCAAAAGCGGCCGTCAGGGTCAGCCAGCCAAGTTCTTCCCAGGTCGGGTCGCGCCATTGCAGCACTGCCGCGGGCAACAAGGTCAGGGTGCAGAACACCGACAGCATGGCCACGATCAGACCGGGATCGGCCCCGCGCGTAAAGCTCTTTGCCAACAGAAAGGAGCAGGCGAATAGCGGTGCCGCCATCAACTGCGCAAGCGCGCCGGTGGACAACTCCACGAGCCCGGGGCGGAGGATCACCAGTGCTCCCACAAACGCCACCAGAACCGCCGCGATCCGCCGGATCTGGAACCGCTCACCCAGAAAAATCGCTGCCCCGATCGTGACGAATATAGGCGCTGTGTAGCCGATGGCGGTGACCTCGGCGATCGGGATCCGTGCCATTGCGTAGAACCAGAGCATGACCGCGATCCCGTGCACCACACCGCGCAGAATGTAGAGCCGCCATTCCCCCGCCGATGGCATCTGACGCAGAAGCGGACGGAACGCGGGCAGGATCATGACCAGCCCAATCGCATAACGGAGAAAGGCTGCCTCCGCCGCTGGCATGTCCGAGCCGAGATGTCGGACGATTCCAGTGACAGCCACAAAAAGGAGGCCGGTTGCAACCATCCAGAGCGCACCAACCAAGGGTCGGTTCTCGGGAATTGCAGCGGGCTGGGACATTCAGGACTTTCGGTCGGAGGAAGGCCATTCAATTGACGCAAGACTGGACCCTGGCATGCGACCGCCCGATAAGTCACATGGCCGCAGCTACGTCGGAACAAGACGTCGCTGACCGCCCTGCTGTTTGGAGGGCATAAACGAAGCGGGCAGACGGAGTGTCAGAGAGAAGATGGACACCCGAGGCTGCCGCGTTTGACCAATTACGGTTGCCCATGTGGCGGTCCACCGAAGCGCCCGGACAAAATCTCTTGACGATCAGCCGTTTGCTTGCGGATGCGTGCCTTCAGGGTAGCTCAGATAGTGCCTGCGCTGCCCAATATGGTCAGCCAGGTGTTTCGCATCGTGCCATACGCCCCAGATGAA
>JBCDID010000063.1:0-13182 GCA_038749355.1 Pseudomonadota bacterium
CTCGAATTGTGCTCCATGAATCCGCGCACGGGCTTCCTGCGCAATGGCTGCTGCGACACGTGCGCCGAGGATCAGGGCAGCCACACGGTCTGCGCCATCATGACGGCGGAGTTTTTGGCGTTCTCGAAATCCGTGGGCAATGACCTGTCAACACCGATGCCCCAGTTCGGCTTCGACGGCTTAAAGCCCGGGGACCAGTGGTGCCTCTGCGCGGGACGTTTTCTTCAGGCTTACGAGGCGGGTCAGGCGCCGAAGGTCCGGCTGCGTTCGACTCACCGCAAAGCCCTGGAGATCGTGCCCATCGAGGCCCTGCGCGCCTGCTCCGCAGATCAGAATTAAGGCAACGCAAAGTAGCGTGAGTTAACGTCCAGTTGATCGGGTTGTAACTACGCGTCACGCACGGTTGATTGGTGTCGCCGGTAGGGTGGGCTTATGTTGGTGTCATGAAAAAGCTGCTGCACGTCTCCGTTCTCGCGGGCCTGATGGCCCTTGCCGCGCCCGCCACACAGGCAGGCGACAATGTCGTGGTGGTGGAACTCTTCACCAGCCAGGGCTGTTCCAGTTGTCCACCGGCGGACCGCAATCTCGGCGCGCTGGCCGACCGGGACGATGTCCTGGCACTCTCCATGCACGTCGACTACTGGGACTATCTCGGCTGGCGGGACACGTTCGGCAAGCGCAAGTACACCGAGCGCCAGTACGAATACCGCCGCCTGATGGGCGCGCGCGTGGTCTACACACCGCAGATGATCATCCAAGGGGCGATCGACGTGCCGGGCTATCGGCCGGATATGATCGAGGCTGCCGTTTCCCAGGCCGGGCAGGTGGGGCACGGCGCAGGAATTCAAATTGAGAAAGTCGATGGCATGCTGGAGGCGAACATCGCCGGTGGGCAGGCCGGCCAGGACTGCACCATCTGGGTCGCTTCTTACGCGAAGACGCGTTCTGTCGGCATCGAGCGCGGCGAGAACGCGGGCGAGACCATCACCTATCACAATGTCGTGGAAGACCTGATGCAGGTGGGCCCATGGCGGGGTGGCAATGCCCGCACCATCAACCTCCCGAAACCCGGGGACGGGGAAGGCGTGGCCGTGTGGGTTCAGGACAACGCAACCGGCGAGATCGTGACCGCGAGCTTCACCGAGAACTGATTGCGCCTTCGGCGCTTCGGTGCATCACGTGTCCGAGGACACTTTGGATGCACCCTACGCGATGCCGACACCGATCCTCATGGTGGAATTGGAGCGCCGTGTAGGGTGCATCCAAAGTCGTGCCTGTCACGACGTGATGCACCGGAGCGCCGTCAGGCGCCAATCCCGCCCGAATTTCCCGAGGCGGGGAACCGCCTAAGACCATCCTCAATGTGCAGCCACGACAAAGCCTCGGTGGCAAAGACATGAACCTGGGGCACCAACGCTTCCGGATCGTCATGACCCGCCGCGTAGAGGTGAATCTCATGCGCATAGTGGTCCGCGTCAAAGGCCACCGGCGTGCCGCATGTGCCACAGAAATGCCGACGCACCCCTGGCGAGGAGTTGTAGACGCCGGCCTCAACGCCCGTCCAGCGAAACGCCTCCCGCGGCACACCGACATAGGTGGTGACGGGTGCGGCACAGTTCCTCCGGCAGCTCTCGCAATGACAGTGCGCCGTCCAGTTCACCGGGCCGTCATAGGCCCAGCGCACGGCTCCGCAAAGACAACCTCCCGTGATGCTCATTCCTTGCCCTCCCCCGAGCACTTATCCCATCGCGGATCGGCCTGCGTGACAAGATCCGCACCCTGTCGCTTTCCGCGATTGTAGTTGAAGTACTCGACCCGCGCACGCGTCACGAGCCCGTCCGGCAGCTTGTCGCCAAGGATCTTACGCCAGCGGTCCTCGATCATCACCATGGCGCCCGGATCTTCCCGCAGCCCAGCCATAGCACCATTGGGGTCGGCAAGCTTGATCTCGGTGTAGGTCTCGAAGACGAGGCTCGGCTCGTGATAACCAACGCTGAACGCCGGACCGGAAGCGCAGGTCTGATACTGCTCGATCACCGCCGCAATGCGCGGGCTCGCGAACGCCGTGTTGAGGCTGGGCAGGCCAAGGCCCAGCACAGCCGGATAGATCGCCATGGCGGCTATGACCGACGCTGCGATCTGCGCGAAGGGCCTTTGCGCCAGGGCCGCCTTGGCAGCATACCATCCCGCGACGATTGCGATCGCGACAAGCGGCAGCGCGTCGTAGATCACCATCTCCTCGAGAACCGCTGGCAGGATCATCACCGCAAGTGCCAACCCGATAGGGGGCAGCGCCGCCAGCGCCGCGGCTGTGCGTGCGCACCACCGTGGAGCATTCTGGCGGTTCTTCGACACCGCCCAGGCGGCCAGAGCGATCACCAGCGCCGGATAGAGCGGCAGCACATAGTGCGGCAGCTTCGTGGGCACGGCCTCGAGAATGAGCCAAAACGGGATGACCCAGCCCGCCAGCAACCCGGCCCAAGGCTCCTTTCGCTGCGACCAGATCCAGCCTGCCGCCAGTGGGATCAGCGCCGCCCACGGCCAGAAGGTCCCCCAGATGATGCCGAGATAGAGTCCGGGCGGACCCCAGTGCTTTTCCTGCCCCGAAGTCAGCTTCGCGCCCATGTCCCGACCCAGCGACTCGGCGAAGAAGGCGCCGTCCGAGATGATCCAGATTGCCACCAGCCAGGGGGCAACCAGCAGAACGACCCCGGCGAGCCCGGGCAGAGTGTGAAAGCGTGAGAAGTCGGGACGCCGCCGCGCCACGATCCAGACCCAGGCAATCGCGAGCAACGCGATCACCGGCACAATCGGACCTTTCAGCAGGATCCCCAACGCTATGCCAAGCCAGAACACCGCTGCCGTCCACCTGCCCCCCTGCCCCAGCAACAGATGCGAGAGCGCGCCGAGCACCATGGCCGCGGTCGCCGCCAGCGCGGCATCGGTCTTGGCGATATGCCCCTCGACCACCATAAGGAGCGTCGAGACCATCATGATCCCGGCCAAAGTAGCCCCGCGCGCGCCGATCATGGGCCGCGCACCCCACATGGTCAGGAGCGCCACCAGCACGGCAGCCAAAGCCGACGGCAGACGGTAGGCGGAGATATGAGCCTCGACACCGCCCTGCACGCTCGCGGATGCTGCTTGCAGCCAATAGATCCCGACGGGTTTCTTCCAGCGCGGTTGATCCTGAAGGCGGATATCAATGAGATCCCCGGTCTCCATCATCTGCTTGGAGGCCTGGACGAAGCGGCCCTCGTCCCGGTCGGTCACGGGCATCTGTGCCTGTCCGGGCAGGATCACCGCGCAGGCGACAACCAGCACCAGCAGCGCCCCGCGCCAGGGACGCATGGCAGCCCAGTCGAGCAGTGCTCCGAAGGAACCGCCCAGCCGGTCAGCCGTTCCGCTCACCGGACGGGCCTGTGCGGGTTAGTTGGAGGACGGCGGCAACGGCACGTCATCGTCCTGCGCGCCGCCGGAAGTAGAAGGCGCCGGGATCAAAAGAGAGTCCGTGTCGGACGTGCCGGGTCCGATGATCACGGAGTCCTGACGCCCCCCGGCCATCACCGTCAGCAGGATCGAGGTGCAGATGAACCCGATCGCCAGCAGCCACGTCACCTTGCTGAGCGCCGTCGCCGCCCCGCGCGCTGACACCAGCCCGCCACCGCCACCGCCAATCCCCAGCGCACCCCCTTCGGAGCGTTGCAGCAGGACGACAGCGATCAGGCACAGCGCCAGGATCAGGTGGATGACGAGAACGAGATTTTCCATGGCCTCAGCATCAGGTTCGGGCAGTAAAGAGCGGCTATCTACCTGCTCCATGTCGGGTTGTCGAGGCGCAATCGCAAGGGCGTGAGGCCCCCTTTTGGCACATGCCGCGGGCGGATAGGGTCCGCTCGGGAGGAGATCGCCATGCCGCAGAACCCGATGGAGCCGCGTTGGCCCGAGGCCCTGGGCCTCTTGGTGCTGCGCGTCGGCTGTGCTTGGTTCATCTTCGTCTGGGCCGTGAACAAGTTCCTGGCACCGGGGCAGTATGCCTTCATCCTAAAACGTTTCGACGGGATCGAGGCGGGGGCGTTGCAGGTCTACCTGATCGGCGGCGCACAGGTGGTGATCTGCGTGCTCGTGTTTGTAGGGCTCTGGCGCGGGGTCAGCTATGCGGCGCTGGCTCTGTTGCACGCAGGGACCATCTACCGGATCTGGCCACGACTGATTGACCCGTTCGGGATCTCGGAGAAGGGCTTCCCGGTGAACCGCAATTCGGCCATCGCGCTGGCGATCTTCCTGGCCATGGTCGCCTTGTGGCTATTGCGGGAGCGCGACGTCTGGTCGGTGGACGCCTGGCGCGCGCGTCACCGGAGCTGAGATGTACGCGGACGACACGTTCTTTCACCTGAGCTTCGTGGGAAGGGTCGGGTTGGTGGCGATCTCCGGCGCGATGGGTGCGCTGGCAATGTGGGGAACATGGCGGCTGACACGCAACATCCGCTGGCCCGCGCGGATACTGGCGGCCCTGGGCATGTTCTGCGTGTTCGAGTGGCTGGCACCGCAGGTCCACTACCTCTGGTACCGCCAGGTCATTGACGGCCTGCCTTCGCAATGGGTGATTGGACCTTGGCCCGACCCGAGCGCGGTTTGGCGGGTGATGGGATTGCAGGAACCGGCCAGCCTGTCGGTACATGGGCGCGCAACACTCGGCTGGTCCTTGTTGCTCATCGCGATCTTCGGGAAGCCACGCGCACCCGGCGTCCAGGGCATGTGACAGGCATCACAGTCAGTCTCAGCAGCATCGCTATCCTGATCACACAGGTTCGAGGCACCGTATTCCCGCCTCGCCCTCTGGTTTCGACGGAAGACGCATGTTGTAAGGATCAACAGATGATTGAATTGCTGTTCGTTGTCTGCACCGCCTGGGACCCGACTCAATGCGAGAACCGGGCGCTGCAATTTCAGGATACTGTCACGCCGCTGGCCTGCCTGATGGGCGCGCAGCCGCAGCTGGCCCAATGGCAACTGTCGCACCCGAAATGGCGGATCAAGAGCTGGCGTTGCCAGTCGGTACAGTTCGCCGGGCGTGACGCGTAAGGCCCGGCCACAGCGGGCCAGGCCTTGTGCCTTGGTGGTTATGCGGCTGTTGCCGGACCGCCATCCCGGCGCTCGGTCATGAACTGATCGAACTCGGCCTTGTCCTTGGCCCGGCGCAGATTGCCGAGGAAGCTCTCGAACGCGGTCTGCTCATCCTGCAGGCGCCGCAAGGTCTCCTCGCGATACTCATCGAAAGCAGTGTTCCCGGTCGGGCGTGCAGCCCCCTTGAACCAGGATTTCCTCTTGCGGCTACAGCTCATGCGTCCACTCCATATCATGTATCCCAACAAGGCCAGACCAATCGGCCAGGCCAGAATGAAGCCAAGCACCATGGCAGCGATCCACGCGCCCTTGCCCCATTCGTCCAGCTTCGCCTCTGCGCGGGCGAAGAACTCTGCGATGCGATGCATCGATCTTTGTCTCCTCGATCCATTGATGTAAATGTTATTCACATTCACATATTTGGGCATGGAGAGAAGGGCGGTCAAGAGATAACGTGCAAAAAACTGCGCCGGCAGAAACCGGGAGCATTCGACTAAAATCCTAGGAAGATCGCGTTGTACACGACCACGGCTGTTCACGAGCCGTTAACCACGACTCGGAAGATAATAAAGGGAGGTTGGGAGGCGACTGCTTCGCGAACGCGCATGTCGGAAGACGCGTCAGTCCTCCGGAATCAGCCCCAAGCCCCTCAGGTATATGGCAGCCCCTGCCTCCAGCATATCCGCTGCGGCAATCGGCGCACGGCGGCGGGCATCCTCGGTCCCATAGAGCTCCGTGATCCCGTAGGCCATGGCCCAGAGGTGATAGGTCATCATGTGCACCGGAGGCCGCCGCTCAGGCGGCAGATGACGCACCAACCCTTCGCAGGCCAGCCGGAGCACCCCCATGGCCTTGTCCGCGGCCTCCGCCACATCGGGCGCCCGCATGCCCGGGGCGAACATGGCCGCCCAGGCCGCGCGCTCCCGACGGGCGAAGTCCAGATACGCGGCCATCACGGCCTCGAAGGCCCGCATGGGCGAAGGACCACCCGAGGCCAACGCGCCCTCCAGCGCCTCACAAAGCCGCTCGAACCCCTGCCGGGCGACCTCGAACAGCAGCGCATCGCGATCCTTGAAATGGCGATAGGGTGCCGCCGGGCTCACACCCGCCGCCCGCGCCGCATCGGCAAAGCTGAACCCGTTCGGCCCGTGCTTGGCGATCAGCCCCAGCACGGCCTCAACAAGCGCCTCACGCAGATTGCCGTGGTGGTAGCCCTTGCGCCCGGGAGTGTCCTGCTCGTCCGCCATGCGATGGGGCTAGCGGGTTTCGGCGCATCTGGGAACAGTGTTTGTGGCTAGTCGAACCAGCCTTGCAGCATGTCGCTGACCGAGCCCCACGCGGGCCCGCCCCCCTCGGAGGCAATGACCAGGCGGCCATCCAGCATGTAAGCCTGCCCGATCGGTTCTTCGCCTGTGCTCAGGACGCCACCGCCATTGCGGAAGTCCAGCGGCCCCAGCGTGTAGCTGACAGATCCGAGCCGCGGCAGATCGCTGGTGAGCACAACAGAACTTCCTCCGAACTCAGGCGATGCCCCTTCGGTATCCACGATCAATCGACTGCCACGCCGGTAGACCGGGCCCACAGCCTCACCGTCGCGGGCATCACCCGGACTGAGTGTCTCCTGAAACACGCCACCGATCACGGGCGTACCGGACAGGTCGATCCGGTCTTCGTTCCGCGCAGTGGAGACTGCCTCCGGCAACGGCGCCCTCAGCGCCCCGCCGGGCACCACGACCACCAGTTCGGTAGGCTGGAACGCGCCACCCGACGCGTCGCGAAACCGCAAGGGCTCGCCCACTCCGGGCCGATCCCCAATGCCCTTGTTCCGGTCACCGGCAAAGGCGGGGGCAAGCCCGGACGCAAGGATGACAAGAGCGCTCAGAACATATCTCATGGGAATGGAACGTAGCACATTTCGCGCTCCGTCGCGACGCCGCGCTACATGCGCCGCTCACTCATCCACGTCGTCGGTATCCATCTGGCCGGAGAGTTGCCGACGTACATGGCTCCACGACAGCCCTATTCCCAGCACCAGCCCGACCCCAAGCAGGACGACCCATTGCATCAGACCAGGGTCCTCGGGCGTCAGGATCTGGTAGTCGAACAGAACCCACATGATTGCGCCGATCAGGGCCGCCACCAGCAGCACCCCGATCACGCCAATCGACCGAAAGGTTGCGCGAACACAGATCACATAGCCGATCAGCATCACGACGGAGGCCAGTGCCTTCAGCGGCAGATCCGTCTCGAACCCGTCGCGGAACCAGTGATAGAGCGACGGGCCGACCGGATTGTACGTGGCCAGCACCAGCACGATGGCGAACCCCAGTCTGAGGAAAAATCCAAGCGGCCCCATGAACACCTCCCGATTCTGTCGGGCGCACCCTGCCCGCCCGTGCATCCCTGTGCAAGCACACCTCTTGCCGCCAGCCGCGCACACGCGTATGAGCCCGCCCCATGTCCTTCACACTCGCCATCGTCGGACGCCCCAATGTGGGCAAATCAACCCTGTTCAACCGTCTGGTTGGCAAGCGCTTGGCTTTGGTCGACGACCAGCCGGGCGTGACGCGCGATCTGCGGGAAGGCGACGCCGTTCTGGGCGATCTGCACTTTACTGCCATGGACACTGCCGGGCTGGAGGAGGCCACTGACGAGAGCCTGCCTGCCCGCATGCGCCGCCTGACCGAGCGCGCGGTGGCGCAATCAGACCTCTGCCTCTTCGTGGTGGACGCCCGCTCGGGCATCGTGCCTGCGGACCGGACCTTTGCAGACCTGTTGCGTCGCGCCGGGGCGACGGTGATCCTCGCGGTCAACAAGGCCGAGGGTCGGGTCGGCGAGGAAGGCGTATTGGAGGCGTATTCGCTGGGTCTCGGCGATCCCATCGGGCTTTCCGCCGAACATGGCGAGGGGATGGGCGAGCTCTACGCGGCCCTCCTCCCCCATGCCGAACGCTTCGAGGCGCAGGCCGACAAGACCGCCTTCGATCCCCGCGCCGATGACGACCCGCTGGCCGAGAACCGCCCCCTGCAAATCGCCGTCACGGGCCGTCCCAATGCGGGCAAGTCCACGCTGATCAATACGATCCTTGGCGAGGACCGTTTGCTGACGGGCCCCGAGGCCGGGATCACGCGGGACTCCATTGCCGTCGAGACGGAGTGGGGCGGGCGGCGCATCCGCATCTTCGACACGGCAGGGCTGCGCAAGAAGGCCAAGGTGCAGGAGAAGGTCGAACGGCTTTCGACCTCTGATGCCATCCGGGCCGTGCGCTTCGCCGAGGTGGTCGTGATCCTGATGGAGACCGAAAACGCGTTCGAGGCCCAGGATCTGCGCATCGCCGACCTGACCGAGCGCGAGGGCCGCGCAATCGTGCTGGCGGTCAACAAGTGGGACGCGGCGGAGGACCGGCAGGCCAAGCAGAAGGACCTGCGCGAGAAGGCCGAGCGCCTGCTACCGCAGCTCCGCGGCGTGCCACTGGTGACGATGTCGGGGCTGACGGGGCGCGGGCTGGACCGGCTGGCTGAGGCGATTAACGCGCAGCACCGGATCTGGAACGAGCGCATCCCGACCAACAAGCTGAACGACTGGCTCGGCGAGATGGTGGCCGCCCATCCGCCTCCGGCCCCGGGCGGTCGGCGGATCAAGCTGCGCTACATCACGCAGGTGAACACGCGCCCGCCAAGCTTCGTGATCATGTGCTCACGCGCCGACGAGATGCCGGCGAGCTACACACGTTATCTGGTGAACGGCCTGCGTGAGGACTTCAAACTGCCGGGCGTGCCGATCCGGCTGGCTCTGCGCCAGCCCGACAACCCCTACGAGGGGAAAAAGAAGCGACGCTGAGTTGGCCCTGCGGGCCGGGCGGGGCTCTGCCTATGGCGTTTTCGGGATGAATTGAATCGATTGTTCGCTGCCTCTCGCTGCGTTCGAACGCGAAAATCGATAGGCTGTTGTTCCAATGATCCCGAAACGCCACGGCACCCCGAGGTATTTCCGGCAAGATGAAGGGAAGGGCGGAGCCCTTAGCGCAAGTCGAGCATGCCCTGAGCGCCCGCCGCGAGGTGGGTCAGCAGGCGGTCTGCCACGTCTGATGTCTTTGCATGGCCTGAGGTGTCCTCGCCCGGATGGAAGCGCGCGCGGACAGCCGTCGCCATTGGAGGGGTCGCCGCGATGACGACACGCAGAGGCGACGTGCTGGCAACCTCCGCGCCCCAGCGTGTGACGATCTCGCCGACCGCCCGCTTGCTCATGGCATAGGTCGCCTGATAGCGCTGATCGAGCGCACCGGGATCCGCGAAGAACACGGCCCGCCCGCCATCCGACTGGCGGAGCAGCGGGTCGAGAACCCGGATCAGGCGCTGCGGCACCCGGATATTCGTGGCAATCGTGCGGTCGAGATCCTTGGCGTCGATGTGCTCGACCGGGGTCAGACCCGCCGGATAGATCGCCGTGTGAACCCAGATGTCCAGCCGCCCCCAGCGATCGTGGATCGCAGCGCCGAGACGCTCGAGCGCGGGGTCATCCGTCAGGTCCAGCGGCACCAGCGTCGCCTCGCCACCCGCTGACTGGATCTCGTCATCCAGTTCTTCGAGCCCGCCAACTGTGCGCGCCACGGCAACCACATGCGCGCCCTGCGAGCCAAGCGCCCGGGCCACGGCATAACCGAGCCCGCGGGAGGCCCCGGTCACCAGCGCGATCTTGTCGTTGAAACCTGCCATTGCGCGGACTTAGCAACCCGTGCCTAAGTTGAACAGCGGCGCAGCGCCGCAAGCCGGGCTCAACGCCCCGAACCAAACAACCAGCCAGACATCCGTGCCCAGATCGACCGAGGTCGATCTGCGGGAACCACGACATTCCGATAGGATTGAAACGCCTCCCACCCCCGCGAGACGTCGTCCATGAGATGGAGCCACTCCCCAGCAGACGTGTCGAATGCGTACCAGTCCGGCTCATCTGCCAGGTGCGCGACAAAACGCGCCGCCGACCCGCCACCCCGCACATGGAGCATGAAGGTGTCACACACCGCATCCTCGCCCATGTTGAACTCGATCGAGAAACCCTGCGCCTCAAGAATCCCCCAGGCCGAATCCGACCAGTCGATGGGCGGCAGGTGAAAGGATCTGCATCGCGCATCCAGCTTAGTTTGTACGGCGGTCAACGGCCCAAACGGCGTGTTCCGCCAACCTTTGGGCACTTCGGAGTCCGGTGGTGGTGGTGTTGGAGAATGGACGAAACAGACGTCCCAGCTCACGCCTCCACCGTCTCGCGCACCTCGCCGCGTTCCACAGCGTCCGCCGGGGCCACGGGGTACTGGCCGGAGAAGCAGGCATCGCAGAACTGCGGCAGCTGCTTGTCGCGGCCCTGCGGGTGCCCGCACGCGCGGTAGAGCCCGTCCAGCGAAATAAACCGCAGGCTGTCCACGCCGAGATGGGCGCACATTTCCTCCTCGGACATGCGCGCGGCCAGAAGCTTGTCGCGGTCCGGCGTGTCGACCCCGTAAAAGCAGGACCACTTGGTCGGCGGGCTGGCGATGCGGAAGTGCACCTCGCTGGCGCCCGCTTCCAGGATCATCTCCTTGATCTTGCGGCTGGTCGTCCCGCGCACCACCGAGTCATCCACCAGGATCACGCGCTTGCCCTGCACGATGGCGCGGTTCACGTTCAACTTCAGCCGCACGCCCATGTCGCGGATATGCTGCGAGGGCTCGATGAAGGTGCGGCCCATATAGGCGTTGCGGATGATGCCCATGGCATAGGGGATGCCGCTTTCCTGCGCATAGCCGATGGCGGCAGGCGTGCCCGAGTCCGGCACGGGACAGACGAGATCCGCAGCCACCGGCGCCTCGCGGGCCAGTTCGACACCGATCTGGCGGCGTGCCTCATAGACCGACAGCCCGTTGATCACGCTGTCCGGGCGCGAGAAGTAGACGTATTCGAAGACGCAGAACCGGGGTTCGGCTTCGTCGAAGGGACGCGAGCTCTCGACGCCCTTGTCGGTGATGATGACCATCTCGCCGGGCTCGATCTCGCGTTCGAATTGGGCGCCCACGATGTCGAGCGCGCAGGTCTCTGACGCGAGGATCCAGCCATCGCCCAGACGGCCGAGCATCAGCGGACGCACACCCATCGGGTCGCGTACGCCGATCAGCTTGGTCCGGGTCATGGCGATCACCGAGAACGCCCCCTCGACCAGGCGCAGCGCGTCCTTCATGCGGTCGGGAATGGTCTTCTGGATCGAGCGTGCCATCAGGTGGACAATGCATTCGGTGTCCGAGCCGGACTGGAAGATCGAGCCCCGCTCCTGCAGTTCGCGGCGCAGCCCGTCGGCATTGGTCAGGTTGCCGTTGTGGGCGATGGCACAGCCGCCCATGTGGAACTCGGCGAACAGAGGCTGCACGTCACGGATGGCGGTCTGCCCCTTGGCCCCGGCCGTCGAGTAGCGCGTGTGGCCGAGCGCCAGACGCCCCGGAAGGATCTTCAGAACCTCCGCGTCCGTGAACTGGTCGCGCACATGCCCCATGCGTCGCACTGTGTTGAACTGCGGCTCGCCCAGCTTGCCCTTTTCATCGGTGCGGGCGCCGAAGCTGACGATACCTGCCGCCTCCTGTCCTCGGTGCTGCAGCGCATGGAGGCCGAGGACCGTGTAGGTCGCTGCCTCGTCGACCCCGAAAACTCCGTAGACACCGCATTCTTCGCGCAGCTTGTCATCGTCGAAGGGACTGCCAAGCCACGCGTCTGTTGCGGGGTCATCCATGCCGAGCTCCACCCTGGCCGCTGAGTCGTGGCCGGTTATACCGCGCAGATGTGACCGGGTCATCAACTCGTCCGGCACGCGGGCGCGAAAACCTGTCTTTCGACCGCCCTGCCGTTGCGTCACGCAGGTTCCCGGAGCCGCGAAGCGCCGCCACCTCCTGCCCGTTCATCAACCTCTCCCCCCGGAGATGTGTGCCATGCCGGGGGAGTCAAGGTTGTCAAAGGCCATGAAGCGCGCCCGTCGGCTCAGCTCTCTGTCGAGTTGGTCGCTGCCTCGGGCGCCGCAGAGGAGGGCGCCATCAGCGCATTGATGCGGTCCGTCACCCATGCAGGCATCTCCTGCGGGCGGTTTGCGTCAATCAGGGCTGCCACGTCGTGCACGAAGGTCTTGGACGCAGCATCGTCCACCGCCGTGATCTCGAACGCAGGCGCCGTATTGCTGGCCTCCAGCGATTCCTCGAACTCGCCAACCGACGTGTAGCCATAGGTCAGGTAGGCGACCGCGATCAGCAGAACCCCGCGCGCAATCCCGAAGACGAAGCCCAGCGCCCGATCCAGCGGGCCAAGCACCGAATCCTGAATGGCCGAGGCGAAAATCGGCGTGAACACAGCCAGAATCAGCAATCCCGCCGCCACGACCAGCGTGAAGGCCGCGATCATCGAGATCACCCGGGATTTCTCCAATTGCGCACCCACCACCGGGATCTCGCGCATCAGGGGCTCGACCATGGGTGCGAAATAGAACGCCGCGAAGGCCGCCAGCACCCAGCCACCAATGGCGATGACCTCGCGCGTGAACCCGCGATTATAGGCCAGGAAGGCCGATAACAGGATGATCACCGCGACAACGGCATCCACATAGGTAAACGTCATCTTACTCCCCCCGGGCTTGCCGGTCGTTCCCAGACAGTCTCGCCACCAGATCCGCCAGTTCGGCGCATGGTGCCAAGCGTATGCCTGATTCGCGCGGGTCTTTCATCTGCGATGGCACTATTGCTGTGGAAAAGCCCAATTTTTCGGCCTCTTTTAGTCGAGATTCGGGCTGCGGTACTGGGCGGAGTGCACCCGAGAGGCTGATTTCACCAAACAATACAGCTTCTGCGGGAAGTGTTTCTCCCGTCAGGGACGAAACCAGCGCCGCTGCCGCCGCCAGATCTGCCGCCGGTTCCGTGATTCTGAGCCCGCCTGCGACATTCAGGTAGACGTCGTGGCCCGCGAAGGCGACGCCGCAGCGCGCTTCCAGCACTGCCAGCACCATGGACAGGCGCGACTGGTCCCAGCCGATCACCGCCCGGCGCGGCGTGCC
>JBCDID010000064.1:0-13048 GCA_038749355.1 Pseudomonadota bacterium
ACGGCGGAGAGCACGTGCACGGCAGAGGCCACGGCCAGCGTCATGATGTAGAGCGGCGCGAGCACAGTGACCGAGTTGAGCGAAATGCCCATCCAGCCCAACGCACCCAGCCCTGCCATGGCCGACAGCATGATGACGATCAGCACCGAGATCGTGCCGAGGATCGACCGGATCGCAAGCCCGACGATGAGCAGGATGATGAGGAACATCGGCCCTAGCAGATTGGCGCTGTCCTCCTGCCCCGAGCTTGCGAACTGGTTGTTGATCATGATCCCGCCGGTCAGGTGGATCGTGACCTCGTGGGCGGCCTCAATCCCGGCCACCATTTCGCGCAGATCGGCAACGATGGAGGGTACCTCGGTGATCGGGTCGACCCCCGGCAGGGTGAAGAGCACCTGCACCTGGGTCACGTCCGTCTTGCCGTGGGGGAGATAGGAGCCGATCAGCTCGATCCGGCTGGTGGCGATATCCTTCGACTCGGCGGCTCCCGCCTCATCGACGGCGAAAGGCTCGGGCACCAGGTCCCGGACGATCATCTCGTCGCCCTCAGCATAGGTGTGCTGGAAGTTGGTGACCGAATCGACACGGCGCACGAAGGGCAGCAGCCAGGACTTCTCGGTGATGTCGCCGATTGCCGCGAGGGTGGAGGGGGTGAAGACCTCGCCGTTCGCCGGCTCGACCACAATCATCAGGTTGTCGTTCTTGGTGAAGGTCTCCTCGAACCGGTCGAGCGCCTGCCGGTCCGGGTTCTCTTCGGCAAAGAAAATGCGGGCATCGGGGTTCGGCGGCCAGATCTTCGAGATATTGGCCAGCGAGATCGCGACCAGAACCACGGTTGTGGCCAGCCACAGCCAGCGCATGCGCACGATGAAATCAGCGACGGGGGCCATGGGCTGCGCGCGCCCATCAGAAGTACCGGGGGCAGCAGGCGTATCTTTCATGACGGGCTCACGATTCTCGCTGGTGATTCTGAAGAATGAATATTTCTAGAATTATTCAATCATCAGAATTCCGTTGCGTCAATCTCCTCTGGTGAACATTTTTTGAAAAATTCATGCTTCAAGAACTAGGCCAGCTGACGAGCTTTCAATGTCCAACGTCGTTTTCGGGTGGTGAGTCGCCTGTGGGGGGCGTACCATGGAAGCAATCGACACCGGGGAAATGTTGATGATCGAAAAAAGCTCGCTTGCCATGCTCGATGCAGAGGCGCGACCGTCTGAACTGCCTGCTGACCGGATCTTCCTGTCGAACTATGTCCGCGATTTCGAGATTGGCGCCTATGCCGAGGAGCATGGGGTCACTCAGCGTGTGCGCTTCGACATCGCGCTGGAGGTGACGCGGAACACAGCCCATGTCGACGACAAGGCCGCCCGGGTGGTCAGCTACGACGATCTGGTGGGCGCGATCGAGGAGCTGATCGCGGGTCCGCGCATGAACCTGCTGGAGACATTCGCCGAGCGGCTGGCGCAATTGTGCCTGGTTGATCCGCGTGCGCGGCGTGTCCATCTGAGAATAGAGAAGCTGGACCGACTGGCTGGCGCGGGGCTGGGCGTGGAGATCGTCCGCGTGCGCGAGCCGGAGTCGAACGAGAAAGTCTGGGCCCTGAGTCATGATGCAAATTGACGCAAATTGCTGTCAACAGATCATGACCACGATGGAGGCACGTTAACCATTTGGTGACAGTTGAAGAAAAGACTGCGATCCTGTGACGACTGTTCAACTAGAGGAGGCTCCCACATGAGCGTTGAATCTCACCTTGATCAGCTCCGCCAAAAGCACCAAGGGCTTGAAGCGCGGATAAAGGAAGAGGAACGACGACCAGGAGCCGACAACGTAGCCATCCGATCTCTCAAGCGGGAAAAGCTGCACTTGAAAGAAGAGATCCAGCGACTGTCGGAAACACGGCATTAGGATCAGGAAGGGGCGTCCGGCGCCCCTTTTTCTTTGGTCCGTGACGAAGGCCACAAATCCATCCCAGATGGATTTGCAAATTCCTCGTTGAGGAATTTCGGTCCTTAGGCCGCCATCAGCGCATCTGCCCGGGCCTCGGCACGGCGTTGCTCAGACTTGTTGCCGAGCCCTTTGAACGCACGCGCAACAAAGCGCCAGTTCTGCGGGCTCGAGGCCTTCAGCGCGCACCGCTCATTCGCCAGCGCCAGCGCCAGATTGTACCGCCCTGCCCTGAGCGATGCCTCCAACAGCGTCCACCCAATAATGTCGCGCTGCGCGAACGACCCGCCCAGCTTGTGGGTCATGTACCTCACAGGCACCAGCCGGTCGACGCAGGTCTTGTAGTCCTCGCGCACGAAATCGCGGATGGCGAGGCAGAAGGGCACACCGATCTCGCGGCTCATGGCAGCATTTGCATCCGAGGCGTGCTCCAGATAGCGGTCATTGGAGTTCAGGAGGTTCTGCTGGCTGTCCTCGTCACCCGCGGCACAGAAGGCCATCATCGCGTGCACGTCATTGAAGGCATAGAGCGTGTCCGCCGCCGACGGCGCCCACTTGCGGGCAAGCTCTACCCAGCGCCCGTTCGTGTCCACATCCATCAGCCGCAAGCGCCAGAGGAGCGCCGATGAGTCCAGCTCCTCGTACCGCTCGCCCTCGCCGCCACCCCGCAGGTGGTTGTCGTATATGCCGAGCACCGTATCCGTCTCGCCAATGTCCAGGTGGAACAGGCCCGTGTGCCACCAGAGGTGATTGGCGAAGTTCGACGTCCCCCAGTGTTTGGCATGGTCCGTCATGAAGCGGATGCCGCCGGACTGGCGCCCGCGCATCTCCATCACGTGGCCGACCGCGTGGACGGCGTATGGATTGTCGGGGCGCATGGCGAGCGCTTCGCGGCCCAGCTCCTCCGCCCTGTGATAATCGCCGTTCTCCTCCAGCCCGAAGGAGTAGAAGCCGAGCACGAACTCGTAGCCGGGGATCGTCTCGTCCCACAGGGGAAATACTCGCGCGACCGTGTCCCGCTGCCCCCGCACATCGCCCAGCAACACGTGGCTGAGGTGGGCCAGTTGCAGCGCGATCAGATCCAGTGGGTATTCGGTCAGCAAGTCCTCCCAGACCTGCACCGCCCCATGGAAGTCACCATTGATCCAGTGGCGCACGGCCGCCAGATGCCCGCGTTCGCGATTATTGGCCCGGCCCGACACGGCGGCAGCGTTCTCGAAGGCCTGCACCATCTCGGAATAGATCCGCGTCTCCATGGCCTGCGTCAGCCATGCGGCCTTGAAGATGTGCCCCATGACGAAGCCGGGATGGTCCGCCAGCACCCGGTCGATCACCCCGATTGCATCGCCGCGGAAGGCGAGCGCGCACAGAAGCGCTTCCTCCAGCCCGTCGATCGCCTCCTGATCAGGATAGGAGATCGGGACGTTTCGGCAATCCGTTCCACCGGAGAGCAGGATCGTGGCGGTCATGTGAGGCACCTCGCAAGCGTTGTGAAGTTATCTTACACTATAATGCAGTAAAACTCACATTCCGACGGTCGCTCACGCGGATGTCAGGCGGCGTCAGCGAATGTCAGCCCCCTTGGTCGCCGAGTACCAGCAATTCGTCAAAAAACTCCATATCCTCGAAGGCGCAGAACGCGGGCGGCATCAGGTCGATGATCGGAGCCGCGGCGACAAGCTCAGTCAGGATCTTCGGGACCTCTTCGGCCCAGACGGCCTTCGCCTCTTCGCTCATGGGCTCGACCAGATAGGCAAAGGTGACGTGGAAGCGGTAGCTGTCGTGGTCCGGGTGGCGGTAACCGAAGACATCGGCCAGCCGATTGCGCCAATCGGACAACGCGCGGATATCCGCGGGCTCGGCACCTTGCAGAGTCAATCCGGTCGGAGACAAAGCAGTGGCGCGCATTCTGAACGCCGCCCCGGGCTGGAACCCGTCAAGGCGGGCCAGATAGTGCTCCGTCATCCGCTCAATCGGCGTGTCCAGAGCCATGTCCTGAGGCCAGTAGGGCGCGTGGCGGCGATATTCGATGACTCCCTGAAAGAGGGTCATGTGCAGGCTTGGGATCGGCGTGAACGTCAGCCGATCCGCCTCGGGCAAGGTCTTGCACTGTGCACGCGCCGCGATCACGGCGGCTTCGCTGGAGGACCCGGCGTCGAGATGGCAGACAACCGTATTGCCCGGCTCCGGCAGAAACCGGCCCCGGTCATCGAATCGCGTGCCCTTGTGCGTGACACGCCATTGGTCATGCGTGTCCGCAGCCCGGCGCATTGCTTCGCGAATGTCTTTTGTCATGCGCTCCCCTCTACACCCGCTAAGCGTCAGTTGTGTCAGCAAAGTGACCAACCGGCGGTTGCACAAAATCTGCACAACAAAACCGCGCAGCCTGCCGATCTGCAGGGGGCGATTCTGCAACCCGGCTTTCTAGCGTGCAGTTGTTGGATGGAGTGGAAGGGAATCGCATCATGACACCTCGCAGCATCATCGCCATGGCCTATGTGGTGGCCGCCGCATGCGTCGCCGTCATCAATGGACCGGGTGCGGGGGCACTGGCCGGAGAGATCGCCGTCTTTGCGGTGTTCGAGCTGCCGCAACCCGAGCTGGTCGAGGATGTCGTGCGGGTCGCCTGGGAGTTGGACGACCTGCCCGCCTACCTGACCGAGGAGCCCCCCGAGAACCTGGGCGATGTGGCGAGTGTCTCGGCGGATCTGGCCCCCGGCGCGGCTCTGAAGTAAGCTGTCCACATGAGCCATTCGATCCTGGTCGTCGACGACGACCCGAACATTCGTGATGTCGTGTGCTTTGCCCTGAGCAAGGCCGGCATGTCCACGCGCTCGGCCGCCGACGGCGTGACGGCCATGGGGATGACCGAGACCGATCCCCCCGACCTCATCGTGCTGGACATCAACATGCCCGAGATGGACGGGCTGGACTTCTGCCGCCAGGTGCGGCGGTCCTCCGAGGTGCCGATCCTGTTCCTGTCGTCCCGCGATGAGGAGATCGACCGGGTGCTGGGGCTGGAACTGGGTGCCGACGACTATGTCACCAAGCCCTTCAGCCCGCGCGAGCTGGTCGCCCGGATCAACGCGATCCTGAAGCGTTCGCGCAACAACGCGCCTGAGCCGGGCCCCGAGATCGTGCGTTGCGGCGTGCTGGAGATCGACGTGGCCGAGCACAGGGCAACCTGGGAAGGTGACGAGATCCAGCTCACCGCGACCGAGTTCCAGATGCTGCTGGCCATGGCGCGCCAGCCGCGCCGGGTGTTCAGCCGCGAGGACCTGATGCGCGCGGTCTATGCGCCGGGCATCCATGTCTCCGATCGGACGCTGGACAGCCATGTGCGCCATGTGCGGGCCAAGCTGGCTCAGGTCGGCGCGGATGGTCTGATCGAAACGGTGCATGGGGTCGGGTTCCGCCTGATGCCAAAGTAAGGCGGCGCGGTGCGGTTCCGTCCCCGCCTGTCGGCTGTGCTCATGGTGGTGAATATCGCCGTGATCCTGCTGCCTTTGGGGTCGATCTTCTTCTTTCGCATCTACGAGAACCAGCTGGTGCAGGAGACGGAGCGCGAACTGATCTCGCAGGCGGCAGTGATCGGCGCGGCCTATCAGGCCACCTTCCGCTATGTCTCGGCCGGTTCCGGGGAGAAGCCCGACCTTGCGATCCAGGCAAAGGTCGGCAATGGCAAGTTGGGCTCGATCTGGTCGCCTGTGTCGCCGCAACTAGACCTCGCCCGAGTGGACACACTGCCCGCGCGGCCTGACGGGCTACCGCCGAAACAACCGTCCTCGGCATTGTCCGTCGGCGCGGGGCGCGCGCTCACGCCCGTGTTGAAACGCGCACAGCGGACAACGTTGGCGGGCGCGAGGGTGCTGGACAGCCTGGGCACGGTGGTGGGCGGCACGGCCGAGATCGGGTTGAACTTTGCCCATGTGGATGAAGTCGCAGTCGCCCTGACTGGCGAATATGCCAGCACGCTGAGATTCCGGGAGCTGGAGAACGCGCCGTCCCAGGTCCGCACCGTCTCAACCATCAGCCGTGGCACACGGGTCCGGGTCTTCGTGGCCTACCCCGTGGTGGATCGCAGCCGGGTGCTTGGGGTGATCTACCTGTCGCGGACACCCAAGAGCGTGCTCCGCCATATGTACGAGGAACAGGACAAGGTCATCCTCGCAATCTTCACGGTGCTGGTGTTGTCCTTCTCGCTGGCCATGCTGACTTCGCGGACGATTTCGCGCCCCATCGCGCAGCTATTGCGCCGGACCGGTCGCGTCGCGCGGGGCGAGACCGCGGCCATGGCTCCGCTGGAAAGGCCCGGCACGCGTGAGATGGCGGAGCTATCGGACGGCATCACCCGCATGGCCACCGCGCTCAACGACCGGGCGGCCTATATCCGTACGCTTGCCAACCATGTGAGCCATGAGTTCAAGACGCCGATCGCCTCGATCCAGGGCGCGGCGGAACTCCTGACCGATCATGACGACACCATGACCCCCGACGAGCGGCGCCATTTCCTGACCAGCATCTCGAAGGGCGGCGACAGGTTGCGGACGCTGCTGGACCGCTTGCTGGAACTGGCACGCGCGGAAAACGCAGAACGCACCGATGAGGTGACGGAGCTTGCCCCGGTTCTGAGGCGCGCAACCCGGCGATTGCCGGACACGGTCCTGGCGGAGCTGGACGTGCCGGAGGGGCTGGAGGCCATGATCGCGGCGGAGGCGCTTGCCATCGTCCTGGAGAACTTGTTCGATAACGCTGCCAGCCATCGCGCCAACCGCGTGCACGTCTCCGCGACGATCAGGGGTGACAAGGTCGAACTGGATGTCGCTGACAATGGTGAGGGCGTGAGTGCTGCGAACCGCGACAAGATCTTCGAGCACTTCTTCACGACGCGGCGCGATACCGGCGGCACGGGGCTCGGTCTCGGGATCGTCCGAGCGCTCCTGGCAGCCCATGGTGGCGATATCCAGCTGATGGAGTCGGAAAGAGGTGCAACTTTCCGTCTGCGGCTACCCCTTCCCTGACAGCGCGTGTTCATCGCGATCGAATGACAAGGGTGCATCAACTCCCGCATTCGCGGGAGAAGGATGACACCCTACGCGGCGCCAAGGCCGTCAGCCGATGGGTTCTTCATCTTACTCCGAACACCTGGCGAGCAGGCTTGTGCGAGCACGATGAAGAGACTGACGCGCTTGCCGGAGTGACGTGGAAGGAGTATCGCATACAATTGTATGCAGATCTCCGAAACCCTCCACCCCTGGCTTATTGCCACCCTGGCCTTCTCGGCAATGGGCGCGGGTCTGTTCTGGCTTCTGGATCTGCCTCTTCCGCTGCTGCTGGGCCCCATGTTCGCATGTCTTGTTGCAGCACTGCTGGGCGCTCCGATGCGCGGCACGCCAAAGATCTCGGAGGCCATGCGTCCAGTGCTTGGGGTTGCCGTCGGGGCCTCGCTGACCCCTGCCCTCATCGATCGGCTCGACGAGATGGCCCTTTCGGTCGCGCTGATCCCGTTCTTCATCCTCGCCATCGGCGCCACGGGCTATCCCTATTTCCGGCGTCTCTGGGGCTTTGACCATGCCACGAGCTATTACGCGGCCATGCCGGGCGGGTTGCAGGACATGGTGATCTTCGGCGAGGAGGCGGGCGCCAATGTCCGCGCGCTCTCGCTGATCCACACGACGCGCGTGCTGGTGATCGTCTCGCTGATGCCCTTCCTGTTGACCCTTGTCTGGGGGCTGGAGCTGACCGGAGCCCCGGGTGCGCCCGCGTCTTCAGTCCCCCCGATCGAGTACGTAATGATGCTTGTGGCAGCCGTGGTCGGTTGGTGGGGCGGCGTTCGCGTGGGCCTCTTTGGCGCGCCGATCATCGGCCCCCTGATCGTGGCGGGGATCTTCAGCCTGACCGACCTTCTGCACAGCCGCCCGCCGGCCGAGGCAATGTATGTCGCCCAGTTCTTCCTCGGCCTCGGGATCGGTGTGAAATATGCGGGGATCACAGTGGCCGAGATCAAGCGGATCCTGTCGGCCTCCCTGGGCTATTGTCTCATGCTTGCGGTGCTTTCCGTGATCTTCGCCGAGATCGTGATCCAGACCGGGCTTGCGGATCCCTTGCAGGCGATCATGGCCTTTGCGCCGGGGGGACAGGCCGAGATGGTGTTGCTGGCGATTATCGCAGGCGCCGACATGGCGTTCGTGGTGACGCACCACATGGTCCGCGTGATACTGGTGATCCTGCTCGCGCCCGTGTTCGCGCGGCTGCTCGACCGGGGGGCGCAGTGAAGAAAGACCGTATCGACCTGTTCGGGGCATCTGCGCTGGTGATGTTCTCGTTCCTGATGGGGCTGAACCATGTGCTGATCAAGCTGGTGAACGCCGGGTTCTCGCCCGCGTTTCAGGCTGGGTTCCGGTCGGTCTGTGCCTTTGGGCCGGTGCTGATCTTCGCCCTGATCGCGCGGCGCAAGCTGTCGGTGTCTGACGGCACGCTGGGCGCAGGGATCGTGGTGGGGCTGTTGTTCTCGGGCGAGTTCCTGCTGTTGTTCAATGCGCTGGAGTTCACCTCGGTCAACCGGGCCTCTGTGCTGTTCTACACGATGCCGATCTGGGTGGCCCTGGCCGCGCACTTCCTGATCCTGGGTGAGCGCCTGACGGCTCGACGGGCTTTGGGGCTGGCCATTGCCATCGGAGGCGTGGCGCTGGCACTGCTGGACAAGGCCCCGCGCGTGGGGCCGGATGCCTGGATCGGAGACCTGATGTGCCTGGTGGCGGCGGGCATGTGGGCGACATTGGCCATGTGCCTCCGCGTGACCCGGCTGCGCGGGGCGGACCCCGAAATGCAGTTGCTCTACCAGCTCGGGATTTCCGCGGTAATCCTGACGGCGACCGCGCCCCTGTTCGGGCCGATCATTCGCGAGATCACGCCCACGCTTCTCGGCATATTCGCCTTCCAGGTGCTCGCGGTGGTGTGCGTCGGCTTCCTGAGTTGGTTCTGGATCCTCAGGATCTATCCAGCTTCAGACATGGCGGCGTTCAGCTTTCTCGCCCCGGTCTTCGGCGTGATCTGTGCATGGTTGGTACTGGGCGAGGAGATCTCGCTGGCGATCTGGGGAGCGCTGGTGCTGGTGAGTATCGGGATTGCGCTCGTCAGTTGGCGACCAAGATAGTCGTGCGGACCCCGGTGCATTTGCATCGCATGCGATGCTGAATGCACCCTACGCCAAGTTCCGCGTAGGGTGCATCCAAAGTCACGCTTGTCGCGACGTGATGCACCGAAGCCCGAAGGGCTAACCCTGCCAGTGCGAAGGCTCCTGCCGCCCCGCCAGCAGCTTCTTCTTGATCAGCGTGAACAGCGGCAACAACAGTAACACCACGGCAATCCACGCGATGATCGGTGCAATCCAGAAGTGCTCACCCGTGCCGGTCCGATCAAAGTACGGGTTGAAGAAGATCCCGAAGCTGCCGTCCGACCATTGCAGGCTCTGGCGCAAGGTCTCCTCGGTGATCTTGCCCAACACGATGGCCAGTGCGGCCGGTGCCAGCGGATAGTCCAGGATGCGCAGCAGGAACGCCCCCAACCCGAACCAGAACATCAACCAGACATCGAACATCGAGTCCGTCGCCGCGTACACCCCCGCCGTCGACAATACGAAGATGATCGGCGCGAGGATCGTGAACGGCATCCTCAGCATCCAGAGGAACAACGGAATGAACATCAGGTTCACCAGCACCGCGATCACGTTCGAGATGTAGAAAGACCCGATCACCGGCCAGACAAAATCGGGCTGATCGGCGAAGAGGCGCGGGCCGGGCTCGAGTTCCAGCAGCACCAGCCCGGTCAGCAACACCGCGGTCGTTGGCGAGCCGGGAATGCCCAGCGTCATCATCGGCAGCATCGCCCCGGTGGACGCCGAGTTGTTCGCGGCCTCGGGCGCGGCCACCCCGTCGATGGAGCCCTTGCCGAACTCCTCGGGTTTCTTCGACGTCATCTTGGCCACACCATAGGACATGAGCGAGCCCGGTGTCGCCCCCGCCGCCGGCAGAATGCCCACGAAGAAGCCAAGGGATGCGCCGATGGACGTGCCCTTCCAGCCCTCCTTGAAGGTCTTGCCCGTGGCACGCTTGATGTTGTCGAGGCTGACATCGGCCTTCGACATCTCGTTGTCGCCCCGGGTCGTGTGCAGCGTCCAGAGCATCTCGCCCACGCCATAGACCCCGATCGCCAGCACGAGGAAGTTGATGGGCTTGGAGAATCCGACCAGTTCGAAGAACTGCAGGCGCGGCTCGCCCGAGATGACGTCGAACCCGATGGATGCGCAGAGGAGCCCGATCATGATCGAGATCACCGTCTTCGCGATGTCATCCCCGCCCAGCCCCACGAAGGTCGCGAACGCGAGCAGCATCAGCGCGAAGATCTCCGGATTGCCGAAGCGCAGGGCGACGTCGGCCAAGGGCGGCGCGAACCCGGTGAAGAAGATGTTCGCGATGGTGCCGCCAATGAAGGAGGCGACGGCCGCCGTGACCAGCGCCTGTTCCGCCCGGCCCTTCAGCGCCAGTGGACGCCCGTCAAAGGTGGTTGCCACAGCGGTGGACGCCCCGGGGATCCCAAGCATGATGGACGAGATCGCGCCTCCGTACATGGCCCCGTAATAGATCGCCGCAAGGAAGATCATCGGGGCCGCGTCCGACCCGGTGGACTGCTTGATGAAGAAAATTGTGGGCAGCAGGATCGCCACCCCGTTTACCGATCCGAGCCCGGGCATCGCGCCCACGAAGAGACCGATGATCACGCCTATGAAGCAGATCAGAAGGTTGCCGGGCTCCAGCGCAATCAGGATACCGTCGGCGAGAAGGCTGAGAACTTCCATGACCCCCTCCCCTTACGCGCGCCTGGAGGTCAGCATGGAGGCCGCCACGATCACGGCGGCGCCGCCGAGGAACATGATCCCGATCATTGAGCCGTCCAACGCCCGGAACCAGTTGCCAAGCGGGACGAACACCCCGTCCTCCAGCGCCAGCACGCCCTTGGGCAGGTTCCGGCTCATGGTGATGTCGAAGAACAGGTAGAGCCAGAAGGGCACAACCGCGGCCATGGCGGCGGAGAGCACGAGCCCGTGCCGCCCAAGCACCAGCAGGTAGTAGAGCAGGAACAAGGCCATGGCGAAGTAGATGCTGATATAGTCGGTCAGCAGGACCATCACGAAGACCGGGAAGCCCACCGTGATGAGGACGCCGATGCCGTGACGGTCGAGATAGGGCTCGTCGGACTGGGATGGCGGCGACAGGCGCAGTACGCCGTTGATGAAAACCCAGATGCAACAGAGGAACATGATGCCCGCGCACCAGAACGGCCAGAACCCGCCCGCAGGAGCGCCGTCATCGCCGAACAGCACGTTGGAGAACCGGGCCTCGCCGGACCAGGATGGCCGCTCGCCGGATTTCCACATGTTGTAAAGCGAAAGCGCCGCCAGAGCGACCGCCATCACCAGTTCAGCTATGCGCATGGGTGCCCCCGTTCGTGCCGCACCTTATCCGAGCGCCCAATCCGGACGCGGCAAGCGTTGGTCTGATGCGGAATAGTCTGTCCGCCCCGTTCCGGCGGAGGGTGAGGTGGGCAGCCTGCCCACCCCGATCTTGGTCGAAGGCGCCTTAGTTGATAGCGCCGGACGCTTTCAGGATCGACTCGTGGCGTTCCCGCTGGGTCTTCCAGTAGGCGCGCAGGTCATCCCCTTCGATCTTTTCGCCAAGGAGCGCTTTCTTCTCGCGATAGCCCTGCCACTTGTCAGTCTCGAAGACCTTCTGGAACAGGCCGTTATAGTAGGCCAGCGCACCTTCGGACATGCCGGGTGCTCCGACAACGGAACGCTGCATGAAGTAGGAGAAGTCGCCGCCCTCTTCCTTGAGCGTCGGCGTATCCGGGAACAGCGCCAGGCGCTCGTCCGTGAAGCAGACCAGGTTGTTCAGATCGCCCGCCTCGTAGAAGCCCAGCGCCTCGGAGGGGTTGTTGACCGAGGAGTTGATCTGCTTGCCGGCCAGATCCTTGGCAACAGCACCGCCACCTTTGTAGGGGATGTACTTGATCGACAGCCCGAAATTGTTGTTCAGGTAGTCGGTGATGATGTTGTCTTCCGAGTTCTTGCCGGTGCCGCCCATGACCCACTTGTCACCGCGGGCCTTGGCCTCGTCGAGGAAGCCCTTGAACGTGGTGATGCCGGTGTCCTTGTGGACCCAGAGGCAGAACGTGTCTTCCGCCATCCGGCCGATGGGCGCGAATTGCATGATGTCGACGCCCAGCCCCGGCTGACGCAGCGGCGTGGTGAAGAACGAGTTGAGCGTCACCATGATGGTGTGATCCGGATCGTTCGCGGTCTTGAGGTGCTGCAGCGCCTCGGCACCGGAGCCACCCGACTTGTTGATCGGCACGAGCGGCTGTCCCGCCATGTCGCCTTCTTCCACGATGGCCTGCATCAGGCGCGCCATTTTGTCGGCGCCGCCGCCCTTGCCGGCCATGATCACGAAGTCGATGGGCTTCTTCGGCTTCCAGCCATGGCCGTCGGCCATCGCCGCTGTCGCGCCGGTCAAGGCGAGCGCCGCCGCCCCTGCGAGGGTAGCTAGTTTTCTTGTGAGCGCCATGTGAACCTCCCTTGGTATTCTCTGGCTGTCGATTCCGAACGCTACATTTGTGGTACTTTTCCTGCGCGTCCAGAGGCGTTGTCGAAATTTTATTAGTCGTTCGCTCACGCCCTAGGTATGTGGTATACCAAGCTCACCTTAGACGTGCATCGCCTTGGTGCAAGTTGTTTTTTCTTGTGCTGCCCCAGAAAGGGACGAAACGGCTCGATTCCGGCTCAGCGCGGGATTGTGCGCGACGCAAATCCATGGCGCAGCGTTGAATGTCAGCTCTGATCCCAGACTAAGAGATACTGCGAAGCGTCCAGACATTTGGGATACGCTAAAGACAAAACAGACTTACGCGTTCATCGAGGTTGCAAACACGCCTAGAGGCCTTGATCAAAGTGTCTCGCATCAACGCTCGTGGGACAGTTTGGGGTGATTTGCTAAGGGAGGATATCTGGCTCATCGTGACCGCCGAGGAGTGGAGATGAGAC